>NZ_CAXBDC010000025.1:0-45733 GCF_963974195.1 uncultured Nisaea sp. | reverse complement strand
TCGACGGCCGCTGAAGCGGTCTTCGTCAGCGCGATCGTTACCGACGCGGTGACGGCCGTCAGAACGGAAAAGCCGAAAAATTTTCTCATCTGATGAGCTCCTTAAAGCGCGTCGTTGCCGGTCTCGCCGGTGCGGATCCGGACGGCTTGGGAGACATCCAGCACAAATACCTTACCGTCACCGATGCGACCGGTATTCGCTGCTTTCTGGATGGCTTCCACCACCTGTTCCGCCAAGTCGTCCGGCACCGCCACTTCGACTTTGACCTTTGGAAGGAAATTTACGGCGTACTCCGCGCCGCGATAGATTTCGGTTTGTCCCTTCTGCCGTCCGAAGCCTTTGACCTCGCTAACCGTCAGTCCCTGGATCCCCAGAGCGGTCAGTGATTCGCGGACTTCGTCAAGCTTGAAGGGCTTTACGATTGCCATGATCAGTTTCATGCCGCCCAACCTTTTCCTGTTGTGCTTTTCCGGCGCCCTGAAATCAGGACACACCGGATGTCTGCTCAACGCAGATTGGCAAATTCATTACAAAATATGGGCCAAGACTGAAGCATTCAGAATTTATGCGCTAAATCATAGTGTTACACTTTGATTTCAAAAATCATTGCGTCGAACGAGCTTAAAGTCTGTGCTTATTTTTTGAGCACTAACGAAACCGTGATGTTATTTTGAGCACCTGAAAATGGGCATTTTCACCCGTTGCGCGAACCCTTGTTCCCTGCGCGTGGCACTGTATCTTGGCTATGAGAAACGCGCGCCGAGACCGGGCGCCGAGGCAAGGGACCAAAGAGCGTGAACGACATTTTCTGCGATGCGCTGATTATCGGTGGCGGCCTGTCCGGCATCTCCACAGCCTTGGCGCTGGATGCCGCCGGGCTGTCGGTCAGCGTGATCGACAGGGCGCCGGTGGAAATGCATGTTGCTACCGGTCATGACGGCCGGACCACCGCGATTTCCCAGAGCAGCAAACGGATGCTGGTCCGGCTCGGGGTCTGGGACGCCCTGCCGGAAGCACCCTGCGCAATCGAGGATATCCGCGTCCGGGAAGGCGGCTCGCCGCTCTTCCTGCAATTCGATCACGCGGATGCCGGCCCGGACCCGATGGGCTTCATCCTCGATAACAGCGTCCTGAAGGCCGGCCTCTACCGCACTGCCGCCACCCGCCCCGGCATCACAATCGTCTCGCCAGCATCCGTTGAACGGCTGGAGCGCAATGGTGAAGCCGCGACAGCCGTTCTTGCGGACGGGCGCCGCATTACCGCGAAACTCGCCGTCGCGGCCGACGGGCGCGCATCGCCGACCCGGCGCGCGGCCGGACTGCGCACGACAGAGCTTTCCTACGGCCAGACGGCAATTACCTGCACCGTGGCGCACGAGCTGCCACACGACCATATGGCGTTCGAACATTTCCGCCCCGCCGGTCCTTTCGCGATGCTGCCGCTCAACGATGCGGCGGACGGCACGCACCAGTCCTGTCTGGTCTGGAGCGAGCGCACCGATGCGGCGAACGCCCTCATGCAGCTCCCTGATGGTGCCTTCGATCTGGAGATGCAGACGGCTTTCGGCGACACCCTCGGACGGCTTCACGTCACGGGCAAGCGCTGGGCCTATCCGCTCGGCCTGATTCATGCCGAGCGCTATATTGACCAACGTCTGGTACTGGTTGGCGATGCCGCGCACGGCATTCATCCGATCTCGGGCCAGGGCTTCAATCTCGGGCTGCGCGATATCGCGGCGCTCGCCGACACGATCGAGGATGCGCGCCGGATCGGACTGGATTTCGGCTCCGCACCGGTGCTGCAAAAATATCAGCGCTGGCGGCGCTTCGATGTGATGACGATGATTGCGGCGACAGACGGATTGAACCGTCTGTTCTCGAATGATTCAGCCGCCATCCGGCTCGTGCGCGATGCAGGTCTCGGCCTGGTGCAGCGCATGGGGCCGCTGAAGCGTGTCTTTATGCGCAGTGCCATGGGAACGATCGGCACCCTGCCGAGGCTGATGCAGGACCCAAACTAGGCTCACAAACTGCGGGCATCGTGCGCCGACTGCATCTCTCAGCCTGTCTCAAGCAGCAAAGGACAGTGGTCGGACACTTCAGGATCCTCGACGACCGTGAAAGACGACACGGCCACCTGAGCATTCGTCAGCATATAGTCAGCGAATCGGCCCGGCTTCTTGTAAAATGAATTCCGTGTGCTCTTGAAACCGCGCCCCGTCACCAGGTCCCGCAATCCGATCTCGCCCAGAACCGCGAAGGTTTCGCTTTCCGGCTCGACATTGAAATCGCCGCAAACCACCAGCTGATCACCCTTTTCTGCGACCGCCTCGACAAGCATTCTCAGTTTGCGGGCCTGTGCCAGCCGGGCAGGATTATCCTGTTTGCCATCAAGGTCCCGCAAGCCATGCATATGAGCGACCGTAACCGGAGCAAGAGATGACGGATCGAATAACCGGACAGCAATCCCGGTGCGGGAACGGGGGTGATCGCCGAAGCCATCCGGCGAAAACACACCATGCACGAAACTCTGGGCCTGGCCGATCACCGGGATCGTCTGCCTGACAAATGTCGCGAGCCCCCATTGCGATGGAAATGCCTGATCGCCGTCCCAAAGGGACCCTAGGGCTGCCGGCGCGAAAAAGGCGGAATGCTGCGGCAGGGCGTCGCGAATATCGGAATAGAAGTTCGCCCGCTGCGGAAGCTCTGCCCCGTCATCCCGATAGAGCAGCCACGGTTTCTCCGCCGACGGGGTATGCACGACCTCTTGCAGGCAGAGAACGTCCGGGTCCACCTCACGAATATAAGGGACCAAACGGTCATGAAGCCGACCGCCCCACCCATTCAGACAAAGAATCCGCATCTTCCAGCCGCCCCGTTTTCCCGTCCCTGCCCGGAACACCTGCCGGATCAAGGCTCCCGGCTGAGACCCGCGGCTTCAAGTTCGGCGAGGTAGCGTTCCCAGATCTGCTCCTTCTCGGAGCCGAGCTTATGCAGATAACGCCATGTGAAAATGCCGGTGTCGTGCAGATCGTCGAACTTGATCTTCACCGCGTAATTGCCGATCGCTTCCATGCCCATGATGTTCACATGGGCGCGCCCGGCCACCAGCTTCTTCTGGGACGGCACATGGCCCTGCACTTCCGCCGACGGGCTCTCGACCCTCAGAAGTTCGGCCGGAATGGAAAAGCTTTCCCCGGTGTCGAAATCGATCTCCAGGGTCTTCTCCGCCGACTGGACACGGATTTCCGTCGGCCAGATCTCGGTCGCAAAGGACTCGCTCATGGTGCGTCGGCCCTGTTGACCGTCAGCGCGGCCCTGCCCTCGGCCACGGGGTCGGCATCATCATCCAGCTGACGGGCTTCATCGGGCAACATGATCGGCACGCCGTCACGGATCGGGAAAGCCAGCCTGGCCTGCTCGCTCACCAGCTCGGAACGCGCCCGGTCATAGGTCAGCGGCGCCTTTGTCAACGGGCACACCAGGATTTCCAGCAGCTTCGGATCGACTTCCCGCTCCACGCTGCCGGCGGCAGGTTTTTCAGTGCCGTGCATAGTGATCATCCTTGAGATCATGAAGCGACATCTCTAGCAGGGTGAGCATCGTCTCGCCACGCTCCTGAAGCGTCGGCGCCTCAAGCAGGGCCTGCTTCTCCAGAGAGCCAAACGGACACACCATCGCCAGCGTCGTCAGGAGCTGCCGGTCTTCCGCCTTTTCAATGGAGTCCCAATCGGCGCGGATACCCTGTAGCGCGAAATAGTCCTTCAGGCCCCGCATCAGACGATCCCGATCCAGGGACAGATCGTCCCGGGAATTAAAATCATCCGCGAAACTGCACCAGTCCGCCACCACCCGGCGATAGCCGGAGCGGCATTCCAGCTCCTGCTCCACATGGAACCGGGCCACGCCCGTCAGGGTGATCGTGAAGCGGCCATCCTCGGTTTCCGAGAAGGACGTGATGCGGCCCACGCACCCGGTGCGGTGGAGGCTGGAATCACCCTCCTCCTGCGGCTGGATCATGCCGATCAGCCGGTCGGTACAGAGCGCATCCTGCGTCATTGCCAGATAACGCGGCTCAAAAATATTGAGGGGCAGCTTTCCGCCGGGCAACAACAGGACCCCGGGCAGCGGGAAAACCGGAATACAGGCAGGCATGTCCTCAAGCCCGGGAGCAAAGGGATTGCGCGTCATGGATTCCGATAGCTCCTTTCCGACAGATCTTTGTGAATTCAGGAAAACAGAACCGCTGACAGGCGCCGGCGACCCTTGATGGTGGCCGGGTCCGTATGACCGAAGGCCTCGAAGAACTTCACCAGCTGCATGCGGGCCTTCTGCTCTTCCCAGTCGCGATCCCGGCGAATGCTTTCGATCAAGGCCTCGACCGCGCCTTCCCGGTTGTTCGCCGCAAAGCGCGCCATGGCCAGATCGTAACGGGCCTGATGATTGTCCGGGTCGGCTTCGATGGCGGCAACCAGCGCCGCTTCCTCGCCGGCATCCTGGCTCTCGGTCGCCAGTTCAAGCGATGCGATCGCGGCATGCACTTCCGGCGCCTTTTTGATCTCGTCCGGCAAGTCCGTGATCATCTGCTGCGCCTGCTCCACCTGACCGACAGCGACCAGAGCGCGGATCAGACCCGCAATGCCGCGCACATTTTCCGGATCGTGCTCAACCACCTGGCTGTAAATCCCGCCGGCACCCTGCGCATCGCCCGCCTCCAGCATCTGGTCCGCGGCATCCAGCGCTTCATTCAGCGGAGAGTCACCCGCGGCGCCGCCCGTCAGCCGCTTGACGAATTCGCGGATCTGGCTTTCCGGCAAGGCACCCTGAAATCCGTCTACCGGCTGGCCCTTGTAGAAGGCGAACACAGCCGGAATCGACTGCACCCGCATCTGCTGCGCAATGGCCTGGTTCTCGTCGATATTGACCTTGACCATGCGCACGGCGCCGGCGGCGTCACGCACCACCTTTTCCAGCATCGGGCCAAGCTGCTTGCAGGGGCCGCACCACGGCGCCCAGAAGTCGACGATGACCGGAACGTCCTTGGACGCTTCGACAACATCGGCCATGAAGGATTGCGTATCGGAGTCCTTGATCAGGTCGGCGGGATCCGGGGCGGCGTTGATGAGGGTTTCCATGCCAGTCGTCCGTTCTTTCTTATCCGGTAAAGATTGGCCGCTGCCGTCGCTTGGCAAGTCCCCCGACCACGTTCTCAGGCCAGGGGAGCCGGTCAGGCCACGGTTGCGAAGTCGAGAATGTCCGGCTCGTAGCCGAGATTCCTGAGGAATGCCAAGAGTGAATCAGGCGAGACCGCGATTGTCATGTCGTTAGAGAGAGGGTGGTAATTAAGCGGGTCGAATGTAAGCATTTCCTTGTCGAGCACCACCGTAAGCTCTCGATCCACGTCATTGAATAGCGCATAGGGTGAAACGGCTCCCGGGATGACACCGAGATATTTCATCAACCGGTCAGGGCTGCCGAAAGACAAACGGGCGCCGCCAAGAGCAGCCCCGAGCTGCTTCAGGTCGATCTGCCGGTCCTCCAGCGCCACGACAAGCCACATCCTGCCTTTCCGGTCACGCAGGAACAGGTTCTTGCAATGACCACCGGAAAGCTCGCCCCGGAGCGCCTTGCTGTCTTCCACGGTGAAAAGAGGCGGGTGGCGATGCAAGGCGTAGCCGAGCCCCAGCCCATCGAGATGAGCGAGGAGTTCATCCGGCGTCCTTGGCCCTGTGCCGGACGGCCCCGCGCCGGTGACTGATTCACTCTCGGACATAACGTTTTGCACCCTTATTGCTCGATCCGCACCGCGTCGCGCGCAAAATTCAGGTTCTGGGATAGCCGGAAAACACGGTTTTTCCAAGGCTTTCCTAGCATTTTCGGCGCCTGGACGGGCGCCCTGAAAAAAAATCATTTCGAGGCTTGCAAAGCGAAGAACAGTTTGTATTATCGCGGCCTCTCGACGGCATCACTGAATGCCGGTGGACGCGGGCGTAGCTCAGGGGTAGAGCATAACCTTGCCAAGGTTAGGGTCGTGAGTTCGAATCTCATCGCCCGCTCCAATTTCTCCCAATCAGCGGAGAATCGAGAAGCAAACGGCGGCGCTTAGCCGCCGTTTTTGCGTTCACGGGCAGAGCGTCTGGCCAGCACCGCTTCGCGATGGCTGATATAGGCCGTCGAACAGAAGATCACCGCACCGCCAAGCCAGATCCACACCGTCGGCTCTTCACCGAACAGCAGAAATCCCATCACCCCGATCAGCGGCAGCTTGATGAATTCGAGCGGCTGCAGTTGCGTGATTTCGGCCAGGCCGCAGGCCCGGGTCCAGCAGACATGGCCGGCTGTCCCTGCACCCGCCAGACAGAACAGCCAGAGCCAGGTCATAGGATCGGGCCAGGTCCAAACAAACAGGGCCGGGATCAACGAGAAGGGGCTCTGCAGCAACACCATCCAGAGCACGATCGCTTCCGGCCGTTCCGTCGCCGTCAGCTTTTTCACGACCAGCGCCGTGATGGAAATCCCCAATGCATTTCCGAGAGCGAGCAAGGCGCCAAGCGATAACGACTCCAGACCGGGCCGCAACACCAGCAACATGCCAAGAAATCCGGCGGCAAGCGCGGCCACGCGGCGGACCCGGATCACTTCACCCAGCACCAGAACAGCACCGATGGTCGCAAATAATGGCGCGGTGAAGCCAAGTGCCGTCGCCTCGGCCAGCGGGATCATGGTGATCGCGGCAAAACCCGCCGCCATTGCGGTCAGATTGATCGCCGCGCGTAACCCATAGAGGCCGTATTTATCGGTCTTCAAGGCGGAAACGCCGTGCCCCATGATCCAGGGGACCATCAGCAAAACGGCAAGAAAGTTACGAAAAAACACGACCTCGAGGACATGCAGATTCTGCGACGAAAGCCGGATGAAAACGCCCATCGAGGTAAAGAAAACCATCGCCGCACTCATCAGCAGCGTTGCCTGGACCGGGACCGGCAATCTTGTGAAAGCGGCGAGAATGAACATATCAAAGGGGCCTGAGGGCAAATGCGAGGCCCAGACTATCCCCCTGATCCTCCTCACCGGCAAGCAGGGTTTCACCGACCGGAGACCGGCTTCGTGATCTGGATCAAAGATCAGGAGAAACGTCTCGTGTTTCCATGAATTCAGGCGATTTGCAGCCATCAAGCAACATGCCGGGAGGCAAAGGATGTCCCACGTTCCCCACGAACTCGCAGAGGAATTTCCGGATGCGGCGGAGAAAATTCACGAACTGAAACTCAGCGATGCCCGCTTTGCCAGGCTCGCGGATGCGTATCATGAAGTGAACCGCGAAATTCACCGGATCGAAGCAGAGATCGAAACCACATCCGATGCCTATACCGAGGAACAGAAAAAGAAGCGGCTGGCCCTCAAGGACGAGCTTGCCGCTTTCCTGACCCCCTGAACCTGCTAGCCTTCGGCGAGATCCGCCTCAAGCAGACCCGCCACACGCAGATGGTTCCGGACATCGCCAAGGGTGACCCTGATTTCCTGCTCGTATTTCTGTTGGGCATTGGCAATTGAGGGCCCGGAATCATCCGCGTCGCGCAGGCATTGTTCCAGATCGTCTGACGCCGCACTGAGAGCCATAAGGCCAAGGTTTCCGGCAACTCCCTTGACCTGATGCGCTTGGCGTGCGGCCGCAACGGTGTCTCCGGCCTCAAGATAAGCCCGCAATTCGCTGACCGCCCCGGCATTCTGCCTGCAGAATTCGTTGAACAGCTTTGCCGCGACATCGGGCGCACCGAGTAATTGCACCATCTTGTCAAAGGGTTCATATCCACCCGCGTTCTCCCCGGTCTTTTCCCAAGTATCCTCCGCCTGGACATCGTCACCTGCAGCGGCCTCCACCCGGACGGGCGCCAATAGAGTGGTGCCAACCCGCGCAAGCCTGGCGGCAGACAACGCCTCGTAAAGTTTCTCTTCCGAGATCGGCTTCGCGACATGGCCGTTCATGCCCGCGGCCAGACACCGTTCGACCTCGGATGTCATGGCATGTGCCGTCGCGGCGATGATCGGAAGGTCGGCGAACCTGTCATCGCTCCGTATCCGCTTGGTCGCCCCAATGCCATCCAGCACGGGCATCTGGATGTCCATGAGCACGACATCGAACCGGCCGGGGTCCGACCCGGTAACGGCCTCCACTGCCGCTTCTCCATTCCCGACAAGCTCCACCTCGGCGCCCACATTGCGCAACACGGCTTCGATCACCTGCTGATTGATCTGGTTATCCTCGGCGACAAGGATGCGCATTCCCCGAAGCTGCATCGCTGCCACATCGGCAAGATCATGCTCCTCGTCCGAAAGCTCCTGATTTTGCCAGAATGCATTCAGAAGCCGCAACACGCGCTGCTGTGAAAGAGGCTTCGTCAGAACCGCGCTGGCTCCGGCCTGCCGCGCGCCATCACCGAGAACCTCTGTGTTCGCTCCGGTGACCAGCACAATTTTCGGCGGGGTCCCATCATCATCGATAGATGCCAGGATGTCCCTGGTGGCCTGGACACCGTCGCCATCCGGCATGATCCAGTCCATGAAGATGACATCGAACGGCGTGCCGGCACGGCGCGCCCCGGTGACGGCAGAGATCGCCTCGGCAGCCGACCCCACTTCCACAACCTCCAGCGCCAAGGAACGCAGCATGCCCGACATGACCAGCCGGGCAGTCGGATTGTCATCGACGACAAGAACACGCCATGACTCGAAACGCTCCGCGCCCACCCGCTGCGAAAGCGCCGGCACCGCGAACGGCAAGACAACATTAAACGTGCTGCCCTTGCCCGGTATACTCTCAACCCAGATCCGGCCGCCCATCCGGGTGGCCAGATCCAGACAGATCGAAAGCCCGAGCCCCGTTCCGCCAAATTGACGGGTGGTCGATATATCGGCCTGGGCGAACGGCTTGAAGATCTTGTCCTGCTGCTCAGCCGTCATGCCGATGCCGGAATCCTCGACCTTGAAATGCAGCTCGGCGCGGTCCTCGCTTACCTCGTGCGGATGAACGGAGAGCTTGACCAGTCCCGCCTTCGTGAATTTGACCGCGTTGCTGCACAGATTTGTCAGAATTTGGCCGATCCGCAACGGATCACCGAACAGATCAATGGGCATGTCCGGATCAATCTCGATCTCGAAGGAAAGGCCCTTCTCGTCCGCCCTGTCTTGCGCGAGCCCGCCTACCTGCTCGATGATTTCTCTCAGGTCGAAATCGGTTGCCTCGATCTCAAGCTGGCCGGCCTCGATCTTCGAGAAATCGAGCACGTCATTGATAATCCCCATCAGGATCTGTGACGAGGAAACGATCTTTTTGACGAAATCGGTCTGGTTTTCATCAAGCGGGGTTCGTTGCAGCAACCGGCCCAAACCGACGATCCCATTGAGCGGCGTGCGGATTTCATGGCTCATATTGGCCAGAAACCCGGATTTAGCCTGATTTGCCGCTTCGGCCTCTTCCTGGCGCTGTTTCAGTTCGGTGATATCGACCCGGAAGGACAGAAACCCGCCATCCGGCGTCCGCGCATCCTGAATCCGGACCCATCGCCCATCCGGCAAGGCCTGCTCGACGGCCGGGCCAGGCTCGCTGAATTGCCGCATTCGCATGGCAATCCATTCTTCCTCGCGGCCTAACGCCTCGGGCACGTCACCGGAATATGCACCTGCACGGATGATGTCCTCATACCGGTTTCCGGGAATCATCATTCCCCCGGCATTCGGATAAAAATCGGTGAAGCGTTCGTTACAAATCACCATCCGCATATCGCGGTCATAAAGTACGAAAGCGCCATTCATGGCGTTGAGCGCGATACGCAGCTGCCCTTCCGCGTCGGTTGCCTTTTCCTTGGCCTCGATCAGGCCCTTTTCCTGCGCCGCAAGAATTTCTAGGTCCCGGCGCCGCCGGTCCTGAAAAAGTCCGACCCCGCAAAGCAGTATCGCAATCGCCATGCCGATGAGACCGACCGGAATCCAGACATTCCAGTAGACCGATTCCGGAACGGTCCAGCCGCCCTTGGGACGCCCCGCCAGATACCAGCTGCCAACCGGCAAATTCACGCGCTGCAGGACGGGCATGTCTTCAAAGACCCCCGCATCTCCGAAAAACACATCGCCGCTCAAGCCCGTTCCATCGCGACCACGAATTGCGAAATCGAAGTCGACCAGGGCCGGATCAACCCCCGCAGCGGCATAAAGTTCTTCAGCATCGATAACAGCCGAGACCAGTCCCCAGAAAAACTCGTCACCATTCTGGTCCCGGGCAAAGACTGGGTATCGGCCGATAATGCCGATGCCGCCCTGAAGGAGTGTCAGAGGCCCGGCGAGCACCAGATCCCCCTTATCGCGAGCCGTGAAGGCTGCTGCGCGCTGCTGCGCGTTCTTCCGATAATCGAGCCCGATCGCCGCTTCATTGCCTTCAAATGGATAGATGTATCGCAGCACAAGATCCGGCGCGGCGCCTATATTCCGCAGCTGCAGACGGTTAGTGAACAGGCGCTCCGCGATGCTGTTGAACCGTTCCTGGCTGATATCGGGGTCGGTGGAAATGACGGCTGCGAGACCGCCGACAAGTCTGACATTCGCGGCAATCTCACCTTCAAGACGAGTCCGGAGCAGATTAAGTTCGTCGGAAACATGGCGCTGGGTTTCAGCGAGGTATTTGTTCCGGTCTTCCTCCACGAGGAGAATGCCGATCCCGATCGCCACAGCAATCGCCATGGCCGCCGGAACCATTGATATAATACGACCAGTTCTCATACGCTTTTCCTGCCCCGGCGCCCGCAAACAACCCCCTCTGCCCGGCACCACCTTCCATTCAATCATGGACAAAGGCCGTTACAATTCCCTTAAGATACTAAGGTTGAGCCACAATCAATTTACAACCTGACCGGGCGGCACTCTATCTGCAACAGCCAAGAGCTATTCCTCCCCTGGCCATGATGCGCCTTACCTGCCCGGTTCCGTTATTTCCCGAAATTTCAATAATTTGACGCTTCAGCGCCTCATTCAATTGGGTTAGCCTGTTGCTGGGCTAGCTCAAGCGTACGGTGGCGGGAGGAAATCGCATGCGCGATAAATTGCACACCTTGAAGCAAGAACTTGTCGACGGCGTTATCGCTCTCGCGAAAGAGCGGATCGCCAAGGACAAGCGGGAAGAAGCCGAAAACTTCATCAGACAGTTCTACGCGAACATCGCGCCCCAGGACATCTTGTCCGAGGAGGCGGAAGATCTGTTCGGCGGAGCCTTGTCTATCTGGTCATTCGGGAAATCCCGCGACCCCGGCACCACCAAGATCCGCGCCTACAATCCACGCTTCGAGACCACTGGCTGGCAGTCTCCGCACACGGTGATCGAGATCGTCAATGACGACATGCCGTTCCTGGTGGATTCCGTCACCACGGCACTGACGGCGCTGGATATCACGGTCCATCTCGTCATCCACCCGATCCTGAAGGTCGAACGATCCTCTGCCGGCAAGGTCCGGGCTCTTCTGGAGCCAGACAATGACGGCGCCGACACGATCCGTGAATCCTTCATGCAATTGCGCATCTCCGAGCAGAGCTCTACCGAGGTTCTTTCCAATATCGAGGCCGAGCTGCATTCGGTGCTCGACGATGTGAGAACTTCCGTCGAGGACTGGCGGACGATGCGGGAGAAGGTGCTCGACGTCGTGACCGAGATCGGCGCACGCGACACCCCGCATAACCGGGAGGAAGTCAGCGAAGTCATCGATTTCCTGCGCTGGATCGAAGACAATCACTTCACCTTCCTCGGCTATCGCGAGCTGGACTATGTCGGCAGCGGCAAGAACGCGCATATGGAAGTTGTCGACGGCTCGGGCCTCGGTATCCTGCGCAGCCCGGACACCAGCGTCTTCGAAGGTTTGCGCAACCTCGGGCAATTGCCGGAGGAGGTCAGGAGCTTCCTGACCAGCCCCGACCTGCTGCTGATCATGAAGGCCAACCGCAAGGCCCGGGTCCACCGCCCGGTTCATATGGATACGATCATCGTCAAGAAGATCGACAAGACCGGCACGGTGACGGGCGAGCACCGCTTCATCGGCCTGTTCACCTCTGTCGCCTACAATCAGAGTCCCGGCGAGATCCCCATGCTGCGGCAAAAGGTTCAGCGGATCGTTTCCCTGGGCGGATTCGCGCCGGAAAGCCACGACGGCAAGGCATTGCTCAACATCCTTGAGACCTATCCGCGCGACGAGCTTTTCCAGGCCAGCGAGGATGATCTTCTGGCCACGTCGATCGGCATTCTGCATCTCCAGGAACGCCAGAAAATCGCTCTCTTCATGCGGCCCGATCCGTTTGAGCGATTCGTCTCCGTGATGCTGTTCGTTCCCCGCGATCACTACACCACCCAGATTCGCGAAAAGCTCGCGGACATTCTCGCCCGCGCCTTCAAGGGACACATCGCGGCCTTCTATACGCAGATGTCGGAATCCGTGCTCGCCCGGCTGCATTTCATCATCGCAACGGAACGGGGAGCGGTACCCGACGTCGATATCGAGGAGCTGGAACGGCGCTTGACCGAGGCCGCCCGATCCTGGTCCGACAAGCTGCACCAGGCTCTGGTGGAATCGAAGGGCGAGGAGCGCGGCAATGCCCTGCACCGGCAATACAGGGACGCCTTTCCCTCTTCATACAGAGAGGCCTATTCCGCCCACGGAGCGATCTTTGACATAGAGCGCATCGAGGAAACGCTGGCGGACGGCACTCTTCCGATGAACCTTTTCCGCCCGATAGGCTCGGAAGAAACCCAACTTTATCTCAAGTTCTTCCACACCGGCACACCGGTGCCGCTCTCCGACATCATGCCGATGATCGAGAATATGGGCGTGCGGGTCCTGAGCGAGCAGCCGTACGAGGTCGCCTCGAAGGACCTCGCCAATACCGTCTGGATCCATGATTTCAAGATGCAGCTCCGCAGCGGGCAAAGCATCGATATCGAGACCATGCGCCAGCCGTTCCACGACGCCTTCGAGGCCGTCTGGACCGGCAAGATGGAAAATGACGGCTTCAACATTCTGGTCCTGCAGGCCGGTCTGACCTGGCGCGAAGTCGCCATGTTGCGGGCTTACGCGAAATATCTGCGCCAGGCTGCCTTCACCTTCTCCCAGGACTATATGGAAGAGACCCTGGCGGAGAACGCATCCATTGCGAAGCTGCTGGCCCGTCTGTTCGATGTGCGGTTCAACCCGAGGCTGGGCGAGACCAAACGCAGCACGGCGGCGGCAGAGATCACAGCCGAGATCGAAGCGGCGCTCGACAATGTCGCCAATCTCGATCAGGACCGGATCATCCGGCGCTATCTCAACCTGATCCAGTCGACCATGCGGACCAACTATTACCAGCCCGATGCGGACGGTAACCCGAAGTCCTACATTTCGTTCAAGCTGGACAGCCAGGCCATCGAAGACCTGCCGCTGCCGCGTCCCCTGGTCGAGATCTGGGTCTTCTCGCCCCGCACGGAGGCCGTCCATCTGCGCGGCGGCCGGGTCGCTCGCGGTGGTATCCGCTGGTCGGACCGGCGGGAGGATTTCCGGACCGAGATCCTCGGCCTGATGAAGGCACAGCAGGTGAAGAATGCCGTCATCGTCCCGGTCGGCTCAAAGGGCGGCTTTGTCATAAAGCGCCCCCCGGCCGACGGCACCCGCGAGGCCATGCAGGCCGAAGCGATCGAGTGCTACAAGACGATGATGCGCGGCATGCTGGATATCACCGACAATATCTCCGGCACCGATATCATTCCGCCGGAGCATGTCGTCCGGCATGACGATAACGACCCCTATCTCGTGGTCGCCGCCGACAAGGGCACGGCCACCTTCTCCGACATCGCCAATGGTGTCTCGCAGGAATACGGCTTCTGGCTCGACGATGCCTTCGCGTCGGGCGGTTCCGCCGGATATGACCACAAGAAAATGGCCATCACGGCGCGCGGCGCCTGGGAATCCGTGAAGCGCCATTTCCGCGAGATCGGCACCGATATCCAGACCACGGATTTCAGTGTGATCGGCGTCGGCGACATGAGCGGCGATGTGTTCGGCAACGGCATGCTGCTGTCGAAGCACATCAAGCTGATCGGCGCCTTCAATCACATGCACATCTTTTTCGATCCGGACCCGGACCCGGCAAAAAGCTGGACCGAACGCCAGCGACTGTTCGACATCCCCCGCAGCAGCTGGACGGATTATGATTCCAAGCTGATTTCCAAGGGCGGCGGGATCTATCCGCGATCGCTGAAATCAATCGAGACCACGCCGGAAATGAAGTCCGTGCTTGGCATCAAGGCCGACAAGGTGACACCGGGCGATCTGATCCGGGCGATGCTGATGGCCAGGGTCGACCTGCTCTGGTTCGGCGGCATCGGCACCTATATCAAGGAAAGCGGTGAGACCAGCGCCGACGCGGGCGACCGGGCGAATGACGCACTACGCATCGACGCCCGTGAAATCGGCGCGAAGGTCATCGGCGAAGGTGCCAATCTCGGCGTTACCCAGCGCGCCCGCATCGAATATGCGCTCGCCGGCGGGCGGATCAACACCGACGCCATCGACAATTCGGCCGGCGTCGATTGCTCGGACCATGAAGTTAATATCAAGGTGCTGCTCGGCGGGGTCGTCACGGAGGGCGACATGACCCGCAAACAGCGGGACAAGCTGCTTGAGGAAATGACCGACGAGGTCGCGACTCTGGTCCTGAAAGACAATTACGACCAGAGCCAGGCCCTGACCATGGCGCTCACCGAGGGCACCGCCCTGCTCGACGCCGAAGCCCGGCTGATGCGGGAGCTGGAACGCAGCCATCTGAAGCTGAACCGGGCGGTCGAATTCCTGCCGGACGACGAGACGCTTGCCGAGCGCATGGCCGACGGACTTGGTCTGACCCGCCCCGAGCTGGCGGTGCTGCTCGCCTATGCGAAGATGGAACTGTATGACGAAATCCTGCCGTCGGACCTGCCCGATGATCCCATGCTGGGGGAAGACCTGATCCGGTACTTCCCGGCCCGCCTGCACGGCAAGATGAATGACGCCATCCGCAGCCACAGGCTGAAACGCGAGATCATCGCGACCTATATCGCCAACAGCATGATCAACCGGGTGGGCGCCACTTTCGTCAACGCGGTGCGCGAGCAGACCGGTGATACCTCGCCGGATATTGCCCGCGCCTATATCGTCGCCCGCGATGTCTTCGGCATCCGTAACCTCTGGTCAGCGGTCGAGGATCTGGACAACAAGGTTCCCGCCGCGGTGCAGACGGAAATGCTGCAGGACATCAAGCATCTGGTGGAACGGGCCACGGTCTGGTTCCTGCGCAATGAGCGCAGGCCGCTCGACCTGCAGGCCCTGACCGGCACCTATCTCGACGGCGTGACCGAGTTGACCTCCGCGCTCGACAAGGTGCTGACCGACTCCCACCGCAAGGCCGTGCAGAAGAAAGCGGCGACGCACGAGGCCGCAGGCGTGCCGAAGGAATTGGCGCGCGGCGTCGCCAGTGCCGACATCCTGATTTCGGGTTGCGATATCGTCCGGCTGTCAGGCCAGACAGGGGAAAGCGTTCTTCGGGTGGCGGAAGTCTATTTCGCGGTCGGGCATGAATTCTCGCTCGACTGGCTGCGGGAGCGGGCGGATCATGTTGTCGCTGAGTCCCACTGGCAGAAGATGGCCGTCGCCGCCATCGTCGACGATTTCTACAGCCACCAGTTCCAGCTCTCCCAGAACGTGCTGGCCGAACGCAGCAATGGAAAGAGCAAGAAAGCCGCCGCCGGAGCCCTGATCGAGAAATGGGAACGCACGCGCAGCGACGCATCATCCCGGATGGACCGGCTGTTGTCGGACCTGCGGGCCGCAGACGGTATCGATCTTTCCATGCTGGCCGTGGCGAACGGCCAGTTCCGCTCGTTGCTCGCACACTAGAAAAGGCGGGTCAATTTTCGTGAAACCCAGTCAATCCGCCGCCCCTGCATCTTATCCGGGGCGGCGCGCCGCGATTTCCTGGTGCCTGTTCGATTGGGCGAATTCCCCGCTGCCGACGGTCATCATCACCTTCGTCTTTTCCGCCTATTTTGCGCGCGGCGTGGTCGGGAATGAGATCGAGGGCACCGTGCTCTGGAGTCATGCCCTCACCATCGCGGGCCTCACCGTCGCCGTGCTGGCGCCGATACTGGGCGCCATCGCGGACCAGACCGGACCCAAGAAACCCTGGCTGGCCGGATTTTCCGCAATCGGCATCCTGGCCGCCGGGGCGCTCTGGTTTGTGCATCCCGATCCATCGGACACACTCCTCGCCCTGATCGCGGTCGGGCTGGTGCTGATCGGCACCGAGTTCGCCAATATTTTCTACAATGCCATGCTGGCCCGCGTCGCAGTACCGGAGCGGCTTGGCCGGGTCGGCGGCTGGGGCTGGGCGCTCGGTTATCTCGGTGCCATCGTCTGTCTGCTGATCTCTCTTCTGGTGTTCGTGCAGGCCGAGACACCGCCCTTCGGGCTGGACAAGGCAGAGGCGGAGCATGTCCGGGCAACCGCCCTGCTGGCGGCCGCCTGGTTCGTGATCTTCTCCATCCCGCTGCTGAAATACGTGCCGGACGATGCGCGGCAGGCCGTCTCCGTTCCCGTCGCGGCCCGTGCCGGGCTGAAAAGTCTCTGGCAGACCTTGCGGTCGCTGCGGGACTATCGCGATATCTGGGTCTTCCTGATCGCCCGCATGCTTTATGCGGACGGACTCGCCACCCTGTTCCAGTTCGGCGGTCTTTATGCCGCCGGTACGTTTGGGATGAGCTTCGCCGAGATTATCCAGTTCGGCATCGCCCTCAACGTGACGGCCGGGATTGGCGCCTTCGGCTTTGCCTGGCTGGACGACCGGATCGGCGCCAAGCCGACCATCGCGATCTCGCTGGTCGGCCTGATCTGTTTCGGGTTTGCCGTACTGCTGGTCGAGGATGTCTTCTGGTTCTGGGTTTTCGCCATGGCGCTCGGCATTTTCATCGGCCCGTCCCAGTCGGCGAGCCGGACCCTGCTCACACGCATGGCGCCGGCGGAGAAGCGCACGCAACTGTTCGGTCTCTATGCCCTGTCGGGCAAGGCCACGAGTTTCCTCGGACCGGCCCTGCTCGGCTGGGCCACGCTCACTTTTGACAGTCAGCGCGCGGGCATGGCGACGATCCTCGGTTTCTGGATCGTCGGCCTTGCCCTGCTCGCGTTTGTCAGGCCCGCATCTCCGCGCGCACCTGCTGCCTGAAGACATCGATCGACACGGGATTGCCGCCACGCTCGACATGCCAGAACGTCCAGCCGTTGCAGGCTGGTGCGCCCTGCACCGCCGCGCCGACGGAATGGATCGAGCCCTTGGCACTGTCGGAAACCAGCGAGCCGTCCGGACGCACCTTGGCGAACCAGCGGCGGCGCTGATCGAACAGCACCTCGCCCGGATTGAGCATGCCGCGCTCGACGATGTTGCCGAACGGCACGCGCGGTTCCGTGCGCTTGGTCTCTACCGCCAGAAGACTGTCATCCTCGATCCGCTTGACCGCGGCAATACGGTCCATGGCGATCTCGGCATATGTCTGCTCGCGCTCGAGCCCGATGAAATGGCGCCCGAGCTTTTTTGCAACGGCACCGGTGGTGCCTGAGCCAAAGAACGGATCGAGCACCACGTCGCCCGGCTTGGAAGTCGACAGCAGCACGCGCGACAGCAGGCTTTCCGGCTTCTGTGTCGGGTGCGCCTTGCGGCCATCCACCTTGATGCGCTCGGACCCGGTGCAGAGCGGCAAGTGCCAGTCACTGCGCATCTGCTGGTCTTCGTTGAACGCCTTCATGGCATCGTAGTTGAACGTGTAGCGCTTGCTGTCCTCGCTCTTCGAACACCAGAGCAGGGTCTCGTGCGCGTTGGTGAAGCGGCGCCCGCGGAAATTCGGCATCGGGTTCGTCTTGCGCCAGATCACGTCGTTCAGGATCCAGAAGCCGAGATCCTGCAGAACCGAGCCGACCCGGTAGATATTGTGGTAGCTGCCGATGACCCAGAGCCCGCCATCGTCCTTCAGGACGCGCCGCACCGCCGAAAGCCAGTCCCGGGAGAACTGGTCATAGGTCTGGAAAGTGTCGAACTTGTCCCAGTCATTGTCGACCGCGTCGACAATCGAGTTGTTGGGTCTGAGAAGCTCGCCCTGAAGCTGGAGATTGTAGGGCGGATCGGCAAACACCAGATCCACCGATTTCTCCGGCAGTTTATTGATCAATTCAATGCAGTCGCCGACCAGAATCTGGTCGAGCGGCAACGTGTCTTGCGCCGTCATATCGTCCGTCCGTGCCAGGAAAGATGGCTGGAGTCTCCGGTATCCGGCGAATCGCGTCAAGTCGTCGATTTCTTTTTACTAAATAGAGTCAAATACTTACAAGACGAACACAAGATCTTGTGTGAAGTAGAGCGCGCACCTCAGGTCACGGTGTGCCGGCACCGGCGAAAAGTGCTTCGCGGACCGGCCTGAAGGACCGCCGGTGATGATCCGTGACACCAAACGCGGCGATGCCCGCCAGATGCTCGGCCGTCCCGTATCCGGCATTCCGCTCCCAGCCATATCCCGGATGGGCTTCCGCCAGAACACGCATGGCAGTGTCCCGGTGCACCTTGGCGATGATCGAGGCGGCGGCGATGCTGAGCGATTTCAGATCCCCCTTCACCACCGCACGGGCCGGAACGGGAAGCGGTGGCAGGCGATTGCCGTCGATCAGATACAGGTCGGGCGCGCTATCGAGGCGGCTGGACAGGGCCGCCGCCGCGCGCGCCATCGCGAGGTAGGTTGCCTGCAGGATATTGACCCGGTCGATCTCCTCCACCTCCGCCACCCCGATACCATGGGGAACAAGGCCGACAAGCGCCCCGGCAATAAGCTCCCGCTTGGCGGCGCTCAGCTTCTTTGAGTCGGTAACGTCCCTCAGAAGCGGATCGGTATGCAGGGCAAGCGGAATATGTACCGCCGCCGCCATCACCGGCCCCGCAAGCGGCCCGCGCCCAACCTCATCAATGCCGACAATCACGGCACCCTGTGCGGCACCGGCATCCATTTCCAAGCTGAAATCAGACAAATAACTCATTCCTGAGGTGCAAAATCACGGTCCAACCCTACCCGAAATATCTTTTAATACCAATCCACTACGCGGTCATTCCGGAAAAGTAAGCACCGGAATGACCGCATTTTTGCACCTGGCCCTACGAAATAGTCCTCCCCGGCGCTACACCTAGCTACCAGCACAGGAAGAGCCACGAAATATTGTATCCATGACATGGTTCTGCTTGCGGCGGCATGGCCAGATAACGACCTAATCCAGCCGAAAGCCCGAAGCTGGGCACTGCTGCAAGGTTGCTACAATGTTTGAAGACTGGATCGCCGGGTTTGTCATTTTCGCCCTGACCCTCAGCCTGACACCGGGGCCGAACAACACGCTGTTCACGACATCCGGGGTCAATTTCGGGATCGCGCGGACCGTCCCGCACATCCTCGGCGTCGCCGTTGGCTTTCCCGCCATGCTGGCCGCCGTGGCGCTCGGCCTCTGGTCGCTGCTAAGCGCCGTTCCGGGATTGCTGGAAGTCTTGCACTACGTCTCCATCGCCATCCTCATCTATCTCGCCTGGAAGATCGCCGGCGGCTCCGCCGGAAAAGTTGGCCGGCCGGAACGGCCGATGCGGTTCCATGAAGCCGCCGCCTTCCAGTGGGTGAACCCCAAGGCCTGGCTGATCTCGGCCAGCGCCATGACCACCTTCAGCGGCGTTGCGGCCGATGGCTCCCCGGACATCACCTCCCGGCTGCCGGTCATGTGTGCGCTGTTCTTCGCCGTCGTCATCCTTTCCGGCTTTACCTGGGCCGGGATCGGGGCCGGTCTTTCCCGCTGGCTGCAGGATGGCATCCGTCTCAGGGTCGCGAACATCGTGCTCGCCCTGTTGCTGCTCTCCTCCCTGTTTCTGGCCTGATCCCTACAGGAGGCTGAGCTGGTCTCCGGCACGCGGCGGTACGGCGAAGCGGTCCATGCGCAGCCGCGGGAACGATCCGGACAGGCCCACCCGCTTTTTCGCGATCTCGAAGCGGCGGTGGATCAGGGCCGCATAAGGGCCGCTGCCCCGCATGCGCTCGCCCCACTCCGCCCGATAGAGCTCGCCATCACGGGTCTGCCTGATCAGGGAATAGACCCGGTCCGCCCGGTCCGGAAAATGCTGCTCCAGCCATTCCCGGAACAGATCCTTGATCTCGTGCGGCAGCCTCAGAAGGATATGGCCGACACCACGTGCCCCTGCTTCCGCCGATGCCTCCACCAGCGCCTCAATCTCTCCGTCATTGATCGCCGGAATGATCGGCGCCGCCAGGACGTGGACGGGAATACCCGCCGATTTGAGCGCATGCACCGCATCCAGACGGCGCCCCGGCGTTGCCGCCCGCGGCTCCATGATGCGGGCAAGATGCCGGTCCAGCGTGGTGATGCTGATCGCCACCGAGACCAGTCCGCGCGCCGCCATCGGCGCCAGAATGTCGATATCGCGGGTGACCAGTACCGATTTGGTGACAATCGAGAGCGGGTGGCCGAAATCGGACAGGACCTGAAGCACCTGACGGGTGATCCCGTACTCTTTCTCGATCGGCTGATAAGGGTCTGTATTGGTCCCGAGCGCCATCACGTCCGGCTTGTAGCCCGGCTTTCTCAGTGCAGCGTCAAGCAATACCGCCGCATCCGGTTTCGCCAGCAGTTTGGTTTCGAAATCGAGCCCCGGCGAATAACCGAGATAGGCGTGGCTCGGCCGGGCAAAGCAATAGATGCAGCCATGCTCGCAGCCGCGATAGGGGTTGATCGAACGGTCGAACGGGATGTCGGGAGACTTGTTCCGGGCGATGATCGTGCGGGATGCATCGATCCCGACCTCGGTTCTGGGCTTGCCGTCCAGATCCGGGAAATCAGCGGACACACCCTGGAACGGATTATCGCCAGGCCAGTCCCCGATGACCCGCTGGCGCTGTTCCTGCTCGAACCGGCCACTGACATTGCTGACCGCGCCGCGTCCCTTGTGCGGGGAGCGGTGAATGATGTCCGGGTCCAAACCATCCGGCGTATGAAAATCGGGATCGGCCATGGCTGGATCGTAAACCCAGCAATGGAACAAAACAAGAACAATCAGATTTAGGACGGCGGATCATCAGGCTCCATGCGATGCCGCTCAAGCTGCTCCACCGCCTTGTCCCGGCGCGCGGAAGCCGCTGCATCCTCGGCTTGCTGTTCTTTTGTACGGCCGAACTTCACCCTGTTGTCAGCCGCCTTCTCTTCAGCAGCCGCGCGGGTCTTACGTTTGCGGGCCTGCCGCAGATTGACGATCTTGCCACTCATTGACCCTCCTCCCCGCGCTGCGCGGCAGCCTAGTCGAGCACCAGCTTGTCCGGGCCGTGCCATTCCCGGCGCACCCGCTCCATGATCTCCGGCCGCACCATCCGGCGCAAGCGGTCGAGAACACCGGACAGCATCCGGTCCCGCTGGCTCTGATCGCCGCCGCGCGACACCTGGCCTTCATTTTCGGCATACCAGCGGCAGCCCCAGCTTGTGGTGCGCAACCAGGTCAGGCGGCGGAACGGCAGGAACCAGGGCTCCAGCACGCGGGCCAGCGACGGCGGCACCGCCGTCCGGTAGGTATCGTAGAAATTCGCGACATCCTCATTGCTGAGCTCGCCGCTCACTTCCGGATCCCAGGTCACGGAGGTGTGGAGGCTGGCATGGGCGAGATCGATGGCGGGCGACCCGTACTGGGTCTTCTCCATATCGACGAAGATCGCGCGGCCATCCTTCCGGATGACATAGTTCCCGGGATGCGTATCGGTCAGCACAAGCGCCGGCGGCAAGGGCGCCCGGCCATGCTCGGCGGCAAAGGCGCGCGCCCATTGACGCTCTTCATCGAGAATGGCGCGTGCCTGCCGGTCCTGTACCAAAGCCGGGATGAATTCCGCCTGATCCTCGATCAGACTGACAAGCGCTTCCACCGGACGCGGGGTCCAGGCAAGCGGCGCCGGATCGTCGGGGGTCGGCAGCCGGTGCACACTGGCCAGAGTTTCGGCGAGCTGCAGCAGGTCTTTTGAAAGATCCACCGCCCGGCCCTCGACCGCATCGACGATCAGCGCGCCGTTCGGCAGCCGCGGGCTCGGGTCGAGATGGCCATGCAGAACAGGCGTATGGCGGCTCGGGCCGGCACGCCGGAAACATTCCGCCTGCAGGGACAGCGCATCTTCCGGAGTAACATCACGCCGGACCAGGCGCGGAATACGGGCCAGTAAACGCTTTCCCTGCCACGGCCTGTCGCCCAGCAGGACGTGATCATGGGTCAGGCCGCGCGACGGCAGCCTGATCAGATCTTCGAGAGCAAGCATGGGGAAGATCTTGAGCTTCATCAGCTCGGCGTGGAGATTGCGCAGGTCGAGGTCGGTCGTCATGGCCGCGAATGCTCTGAAATGCTCTAATTGGTGTGTCCTGCCACGCTGGCGGGACCATATGCCCTTCTGTTAGCACACGAAGCAGTATTGCGGAAAAATAAGGACCGGCCTTGGGATCATCGGACACATCGAAGAATGAAGATCTGTGGCGGGTGCCGCTGCCCGGCGCCCTCGGGCCGCTGGACGCACACGGCCGCCGCATCGGCGCACCGGCGCCGGACCTGTCGATCAGTGTCATCATCCCCTGCCTTAATGCGGAGAACGGCCTGAAGCGGACCCTCGACTCCCTCGCAAGCGCCGAGCGCTCGGGTTTCGCGCCGGAAATCATCATTGCCGATGGCGGCTCCACCGACGCGACACGGGATATCGCCGAGGCGGCCGGAGCCAGGGTGATCGAGAGTGCCCCCGGCCGCGGCATTCAGCTCGCGGCAGGCGCCAGGGCGGCGAAGGGAGACTGGCTCCTCTTCCTGCATGGCGACACCGCCCTGGAACGCGGCTGGGCGGCGAGCGTGATGGTCTTCGCCAGCAATGACCGGAACCGGGAGCGTGGCGCGGTCTTCACTTTCGCGCTGGACGATGACAGTCCGGCCGCCCGGCGGCTCGAGGGCATGGTGCGCTGGCGCAATCGCTGGCTCGGCCTGCCCTATGGGGATCAGGGTCTGCTGATCCACCGGCGCTTCTATCGCCGGCTCGGCGGCTACAAGGAGATTCCGTTGATGGAGGATGTGGATTTCGTCCGCCGCGTCGGCATGAGCCGCCTCGCCCTGTTCGATATCAAGGCCATCACCTCGGCGGAGCGTTATGTACGCGCCGGATATCTCCGCCGTGCCCTGCGCAACCTGTTCTGCCTGACGCTTTTCTTCCTCCGGGTTCCGCCCCGGCTGATCGCCCGGATCTACAGCTAGAGATGGCCCGCAATACCCTTATCGTCTTCGCGAAAACGCCCCGCCGGGGGCTGGTGAAAAGCCGTCTCGCCCGGGATATCGGCGCCGGGGCCGCAACCCGCTGGTACCGGCGGAACCTTGCCGCGACCCTGCGGCGGCTTGGCCTCGCGAAACGCTGGAACTGCCGCATCATCGCGGCACCGCGCCACGCCGCCGCCTGGCCCTGGCCGAAACCCTGGCGGTTCAGCCATCAGGCGCGCGGCGATCTCGGCCAACGGATGCACAAAGCCCTGCACGGCACCGGCAAAGGCCATGCCGTGCTGATCGGTAGCGATATTCCGGGGATCGAACCACGGCACATCGCGGCGGCTTTCAGGGCGCTTGGGAAGAATGACGTGGTGTTCGGGCCTTCCGCCGATGGCGGATACTGGCTGGTCGGCTTCTCTCCGCGTTACAGGGGCAACCCGTTCACGAATGTCCGCTGGTCCACCGAGTGGGCGCTTGAAGACACAGTGGCCGGCCTTCGGTCAGGCACGAGGGCCGGTTTTGTCGCGGAAATGCAGGATGTGGACGAAGGCCCGGATCTGGCCGCAGCAAAAAGCCGCGTCAGCCGGAGCGCCCGAACAGCTCATGCTCGCGCAGGCGCGGCATGATCTCGACGAAATTGCAGGGTCGGAACCGGATATCGAGCTGATTTGCCAGAATATCATCCCAGGCATCCTTGCAGGCACCTGTGGAACCCGGCAGGGCGAAAAGATAAGTCCCGCGCGTAACCCCCGCGATGGCCCGCGACTGGATGGTCGAGGTGCCGATTTTCTGGAAGCTGAGCCAGCGGAACAGCTCGCCAAAGCCCTCGATTTCCTTCTCGAAGACGGAGCGGAAGGCCTCCGGCGTCACGTCCCGGCCGGTCAATCCGGTGCCGCCGGTCGAGATCACCGCGTCGATGCCGTCATCATCGATCCAGGATGTGAGCTGCCCGGCAATCGCCGGAATGTCATCCGTCACGATCTTCCGGTCCGCCAGGACATGACCGGCACCGGTCAGCCGCTGGACCAGCGTGTCGCCGGAACGGTCATCATCAAGAGTGCGGGTGTCCGAGACCGTCAGGATCGCGATGTTAACGGGAACGAAGGGACGGGACTCATCAATTCCGGGCATGTTTCGGGCCGCCAGGCTGCTGCGAAATGTCTATCGACTCATAACGCGGCCACGATCCGGCGGCAATGTGATCCAGCGACGGCGCCGGCTGGCCGAGACGCAGCCTGTACATCCACAGATTGGTCAGAACCCGTTCGATGAATTCGCGCGTCTCGTGACGCGGGATGGATTCGATGAACAGCAGCGGGTCTTCCTTGAAATCGAGCTTCCGCGTCCATTTCCGCAACGTGCCCGGGCCCGCATTGTAAGCCGCCAGAAGCTGGAACAGGCCTTCATTGACACTGTCCTGCTTCAGCAGATGGCCGACATATTCCTGCCCGAGCTTCAGATTGAGGGAGGGATCCATCAATGCCTTGCGGCCGTCCCGGCTGCGGAAACTGCGGTCATTGGCAACGAAGGCCGCCGTGCGCGGCATGATCTGCATCACGCCGATCGCCCCGCGCCCGCTGCGGGCCGTCGCATTGAACTTGGATTCCTGCCGGGCAATGGCATAGATCAGCGCCTTGTCGATCCCGGCGATGGAATCGAGCTGCCAATCAGGCAGGGGATAAAAGGCCGCATAATAGGGGCGATCCCCCCGCGCCTTAAGGATTCCCGCGATTCGCATGGCAAGACCCGGCATACCGTTGCCGACGGCGATCGTCATGATCGCACCATGCATGAAGTCGGGCAGCACCGGGTAAAGCCGGCGTAATTCCTTTTCCGCCAGATCGGTCCGGCCGATCTGCAGCAGGGCAAAGGTCCGGCGCCCGCCATTGGAATTGATCAGTGCGTCCCTTGTGTCCGCGTCCAGCTCCGGCAATGTCCAGTCGAGCGGCATGTCGATGCCAAGCGCGCGGCGCGCCAGAAGACCGTAGAACGTCGCCGAGTGAGTCGCCGCCTGGGCCAGCCAGAGCGTCGCCTGCCGTGGCCGCCGTTCAGCAAGATGGGCGCGCGATGCCCAATAGGCACCGGCCGCCTTCACCCAGCGGGAAACATCGGGGGCCCGGGCCAGGGATTCGAAATGGCCGGATGCCTCGTCATGCCGGCCCTCACGCCACAGGGCAAGACCCGCCGTCCAGTGCGCCGTCGGGATCAGGCCTTTCGAAAGCTTGATACTTTCGAGAGCGTAACGAATGGCTTTATCGTCAACATTGAAGACGAAATAGCCATGCGCGATCTCTGCCAGCGCATGGGCGCGATCCGTGCCGCCAAGGGAGCGCCCGGCCTTGGAATTGAGATATTTAACCCCACCCGTTGGGTATCCGTTACGAACGAAACGGCGGATTTCCCGGATCACCCGGCGCCCCTGGCGGGACACTTTGGGGCCATTGCGGAACAGGTGCTGCTGCGGCTCGACCGCGCCATTCACCTGGGATGCGCCGCTGCCGGTCAGATATCCCTTCTGGGGACGTGCAGGCGCCTTCCAGTTCTTCGGCTTCCGGCTCAAGGCCAGCCTGTAGATCTTCCGGGCACCCGGATGGTCCGCATAATGCGCCATCCAGTTTTTCAGCTCCTTATAGGAAGACCTGTAAGCCGTCGGGTGCATGTAACGCTGATACAGCACATGGCCCATCAGAACCCGGTCTTCCAGCGCCGCGATCAACTTGTTCGCGGCCTTCCAGTTTCCGGCTTCCTGCAGAGTGAAAATGGCCTGATACCGCTCCGCATCCAGAGCGCTGACAATGTCATAGCGAATACGCGGCACCACCGGATCGGAATCCACGACACCAAGAGCCGAGGCGCGCGACAGCATCTCATCGCCGCGAGCGGCGGCGGCCACAGGCCCCGTATATGTCGATATCGCCGCGGCAATGCCAAGAATCGCACCCGCGATCACCGGCATGGAGAACCACTTGAACCGGCGAGGATTCGGTTTCACAGCTTCGGTCATGACCACGCTAAGTAGGGCATGCGAAGACCAATCTCAAGCAGCGATTTCGCTTAACGCATGCGTGTCAATTACCACAACTACTTAAGTATGGGCTTTGATGTAATGAGTGAATACACGGTAATACTTTTATTAATATCAACTACTTATATAGTAAATATATAATGAATGAAACGAATGCTGTTTTCCTATAAAATTAATTGAATGAACCACGCTAATTTATTGAATAATTTGCTTTATTGTCAATAAATCACGCCATGCCAGCGCCTTCTGGCCGGCGGACCGCAGCAGGAAAGCCGGATGAAACAACGGCACCGCCGGTAAGGGCTGTTCAAGGTCCGGGTCGGAGAATTCGAAGCGCCGTCCACGCAGGCGCATGATGCCCTGGCGCTGATCCAGCAGGGTTTTTGCCGCCGTCCCTCCCACGGGGACCACAATGCGCGGACGCACCAGCGCGATATGACGCCGTATAAAGGGCAGACAGATTGCGATTTCGGCGGCGGTCGGCTCCCGGTTCCCGGGCGGCCGCCAGGGCAGAATATTCGTGATGTAGGCGTTTTCAGCCCGGTCCAGGCCGATCGACCGCATCATCCGGTCGAGCAACCGGCCGCTGGCCCCGACAAAGGGACGCCCCTGCCGGTCCTCGTCGGCGCCCGGCGCCTCTCCGATAAACATGACATCCGGCGTCTCGACACCCTCGCCGAAGACAAGGTTCGTCGCCGTCACCTTGAGCGGAAACCCTTCCAGGCCTTCCAGTGCCGCCCGCAATTCCCCAAGAGACTGGGCGGCGGCGGCAAGCGCACCGGCCGCGATGTCCGTTGCCGGTTCAGCACCCGACCGGGGCCGGGCCTGCCCCGTGGCACCAGAAGCAGGGGCGCCAGAAGGCGCCGCCGGTGCCTGCCGGGCGGCCGGGGCGGGAGCGCCGGTATTCACCGCCGGCGCCACCGGGACAGCGGCTGCCGGGGACACGGCAAACCAGTTCGTTTCCACATCCCCGATCGCCTCGTCGGCGCCGAGCTCGACATACCATTCGAGCAGCACCTCGGGCGGCATTGCATTCTGTTCCGGCGTTAAGTCCACTGATTTCGTTCCCTCAATCTTGCCGCACGGCATCTCGCGTCGCTTGTCGCGACAAAAGAGCTGTGCCAAGTAAGACAGTAACCTGTGTAAGAAACGATTTGGAGAGGTTCATGGAACGCGAGTCGATGGAATACGACGTCGTGATCGTCGGAGCCGGCCCCTCCGGCCTGTCGGCCGCCATCCGGTTGCGTCAACTGAGCGCGGAACACGGCCAGGACCTGAGTGTCTGTGTGCTGGAAAAAGGCTCGGAAGTCGGTGCTCATATTTTATCCGGCGCCGTGATGGAGCCGCGGGCGATGGCAGAGCTGTTTCCCGACTGGCAGGAGCGCGGCGCGCCCCTGAACACGCCGGTGACCCAGGACCGGTTCATGTTCCTCACCCGCAAGTCCGGCATCCAGATGCCCTGCCCGCCGCAGATGAACAATCACGGCAATTACATTGTCAGCCTCGGCAATGTCTGCCGCTGGCTGGCCGAGCAGGCCGAGGCGCTGGGCGTCGAGATCTATCCGGGCTTCGCCGCCGCCGAAGTGCTCTATGATGAAAATGGCGCGGTGCGCGGTGTCGCCACCGGCGACATGGGCATCGGCAAGGACGGCGAGCAGACCGCGAACTACACCCAGGGCATCGAGCTGCATGCCAAGCAGACGCTGTTTGCCGAGGGTGTGCGCGGATCGCTGACCAAGACCCTGTTCGAGCGCTTCGACCTGCGCGAGGGCGTCGATCCGCAGACCTACGGCATCGGCATCAAGGAACTCTGGGAGGTCGATCCGGCCGTGCATCAGCAGGGCCTGGTCGTGCATACCGTCGGCTGGCCGATGGACGGCAAGACCTATGGCGGATCCTTCCTCTACCATCTGGAAGACAATCAGGTCGCGGTCGGCTATGTGCTCGGTCTCGACTACGAGAACCCGCATCTGAGTCCGTTCGAGGAATTCCAGCGCTACAAGACGCACCCGAAGATCCGCCCCTTCTTCGAAGGTGGACGGCGGATTTCCTACGGCGCACGCGCGATCAACGAAGGCGGCTTCCAGTCCATCCCGAAAATCACTTTCCCGGGCGGTGCCATTCTCGGCTGCTCGGCCGGCTTCCTGAACGTGCCGAAGATCAAGGGCTCCCACACCGCGATGAAGTCCGGGATGACGGCCGCCGAAGCCCTGTTCGACACCATGAAGGACGGTGCCGGCGCCGGTATGGAAATCTCCGATTACCGTGTCCGGATGGAGAAGAGCTGGG
Organism: uncultured Nisaea sp.; assembly: GCF_963974195.1. NCBI lineage: Bacteria > Pseudomonadati > Pseudomonadota > Alphaproteobacteria > Rhodospirillales > Thalassobaculaceae > Nisaea > uncultured Nisaea sp. The sequence continues at coordinate 17,028 of NZ_CAXBDC010000025.1, read as the reverse complement.
TCTGGGACGAGCTGAAAGCGGTCCGCAACATCCGCCCCGGCTTCAAGGCCGGCTTCCTGATGGGCATGGCGAATGCCGGGGTCGAAACCCTGCTCAAGGGCAAGAGCCCCTGGACCCTGCACCATCATCACGATCACGAAAGTTTGCGCCCGGCGGCACAGTGCGAAAAGATCGCCTATCCGAAGCCCGACGGAAAAGTGAGTTTCGACCGGCTGTCATCCGTGTTTCTCTCAAACACGAACCATGAGGAAAACCAGCCGGCACACCTCACCCTGAAAGACCCGAGCATTCCGGTTGATTACAACCTGCCGCTCTATGACGCTCCGGAGCAGCGCTATTGCCCGGCAGGTGTCTATGAAATAATGCGGGACGATGACGGGTCTAACCCAAGGCTGCAGATCAACGCGCAGAACTGCGTGCACTGCAAGACCTGCGATATCAAGGACCCGACCCAGAACATCAACTGGGTGGTGCCGGAAGGCGGCGGCGGTCCGAACTATCCGAATATGTGATCGGCTGGATACTCGAACGCGGAACGGCGACGAGCCGGAGACGGAGGCAAACCCAATGACTGCATCAGGATCGCGAAAAGGAGCCGCCATATGTGCGGTTCTGGCGGCTCTGTCTCTTTCCGCCTGTGCCGGAATGGGATCGGGTGGGCCGGGCGCGCTGCCTGACGTGCCCATCCGCGACACTGTCTCCGGCGACTATCTGAACGCCCTGCATGCCTACCGGACCAGCGACCTCAGCGCCGCCGCCCAGAATTTCGCGGCTGTGCTTGAGGCCGACCCGGGCAATCCCGGGCTGATGCAACGGGCCTTCCTGGCGCAAGTCGTGGATGGCAAGACGGCCGAGGCCCTGGATCTGGCCGAAAAACTGGTCAAACTGCAGGACAGCAATGCTTTCGGGCGGCTCGCGCTTGCGCTCACGGCCCTGAAGCAGAACGATTACGACGCTGCCCGCGCGCATCTCGATGCGCTCGCGGAATCCCGGCTGACCCAGATACTGCGCCCGCTGTTGCTGGCCTGGGTCGAAGCCGGCACCGGCAATTGGGCGGCATCCGAAGCGCATCTCGACGGAATACGCAAACAGGGTGGCTTCGGCCTCCTTGCCGAGCTGCATGCGGGATATATCGCCGCGCTGAAAGGTGATTTCACAGCCCTCGACACAGCCTTCAAGGCGGCGTTGAAAGGTATGGACCGTCCCCCCGCACGTCTGCGCATCGGTGCGGCGCTGCATTACGCGAAACTCGGGCATGGTGACAGGGCCCGGGAAATCCTGGCCGATGGCGATCTCTCGGATCAAAACACGGAGGCTCTGACGGCAGCACTCGCCGCCGCGGAAGCAGGACAGCAAGCCAAGGGTCTGGTCTCAAGTGCCAGCGACGGCGTCGCGGAGGCACTCTTCGATATCGCCAGCGCGCTGCAACGGGACCGGGGCAGCGAGATTGCACTGATTTACGCCCGCTTCGCGCTCTATATGCGGCCGGACTTCCCGCTTGCCCGGCTGCTTGTGGGCGAAATTCTCGACGATCGCGGCCGGCACGGCGATGCCCTGAAGATCTATGCCGGTATCGGCCAGGACTCCATCTATCACATGATGGCCCGCCTCCGGACCGCCTCCGCATATGATGCCGAAGGCGACCGGGACAGCGCCCTTGCCGTGCTGCAGGATCTGGCCAAGACCTATCCGGACAACGGAACCGTGCTGGTCCGGCTGGCGGATACATTGCGGGCAAGTGAAGACTGGGACGCGGCGATTACGGTCTATGACAAGGCCTTCGACAAGCTCGGAGATGCCGCGGCACAGGATTGGACGCTCTATTACACACGAGGCATCGCGCTGGAGCGGGCGAAAAAATGGGAGCGGGCGGAAGCCGATTTTCTGACCGCCCTGAAGCTCGCGCCGGAACAGCCCTATGTCATGAACTATCTCGGCTATTCCTGGGTCGAACAAGGACGCAACCTGAAGGAAGCGCAGGACCTGATCGAGCGCGCCGTCCAGCAGCGCCCCGACGATGGCTATATCGTGGACAGCCTCGGCTGGGTTCTCTACCGCACCGGCCAGCACAAGGAAGCGGTTCCGCACCTTGAACGTGCCGTGCAACTCCGGCCGGGCGATGCGGTCATAAACGATCATCTCGGCGACGCCTATTGGCGGGTCGGGCGTCACCGTGAAGCGGCCTATCAATGGCGCCGCTCGCTGGAAATGGACCCGGATCCCGAACTGGCGACACAGCTCGACCGGAAACTCCGGGAAGGCATGATCCCGGGCAAAGACGAGCATTTGTCAGGCAATGGCTGAAGCAGGCTATTCCGCCACCCTGATCGCTCCCGCCAAGCTCAATCTCAGCCTCACCATTCTGGGCAAACGTCCGGACGGTTATCATGATCTGGTCAGCCTGGTCGCCTTCGCGGACCTGCATGACAGGCTGGTTGTGACACCGTCGGAAACCGGGACCGACCGCCTGTCGGCAGTCGGCCCGTTCGCCCGGAGCCTTGACCGGGACAATCTCGTTCTGCGGGCGATCTCCGCTTTTCGCAACGCGGTCGGGCCGGTGCCGCCGCTCTCAATCACATTGCACAAGGCCATACCCGTTGCCGCCGGGCTTGGCGGCGGGTCGGCCGATGCGGCGGCGATCCTGCGCCTGCTGGCCGGTGAACACGGACTTGCGGCCATGGCGCCACCCGTCCAGGCGATTGCCGCCGCACTCGGCGCCGATATTCCGGTGTGTCTGGACTCCCGCTGCCGGTATATGCGCGGCACGGGAGTTACGCTGGACCCTGAAGAGCCTGCATTTCCCCGATATCCGGCTCTGCTGGTCAATCCGGGGGTCGCGGTGCCCACCGGGGCCGTCTTCGGGGCGTTGGCCCCGGGACAGAAAGCCGTGCGGGATGCATCGGCCCCGCCCGGCCTTTCAGAAGAAATCCTTGCTGGCCGCAACGATCTTGAAGCGCCGGCCGTCTCCGTCGCTCCGGAGATCGGCCCGGTATTGACTGCATTGTCCGACCTGCCGGGTGCCATTGGCGCGCGGCTTTCCGGCAGTGGTGCCACCTGCTTCGTGCTGTTTGAAAGCGATGCAGAGCGGGACAAGGCCGCAGAACACTTCCGGCATGCCCATCCGGCGTGCTGGAGCCATGCCGGAGAACTCAAAAACTGGGATGATTCTTCTCTGCGCGGCTTTTCGCTTCAGGCTTAGGGCTTGGCCGCTTTCAGCTTCTCCAGCAAAGCCTCCGTCGCCTCGCCGTTTTCAGGGTCTCCGGCAACTTTCTCAAAATGCCGGATAGCGGCCCGGGTCTTCGGCCCCATCAACCCGTCCACCCGTCCTGAATAGAAGCCGAGGCGGGTAAGTTCCCCCTGCACCGCCGCGACCATGGCGGCCGGTGCATCAGCCGTGGCCTGCACGCCTTCCGTACCGCTGAGTTCCGGGGCAGTCTCCGCACCGGTCCCGCCACGGCCCGAGAGCATTTCAATGGCCCGCTGGTCGCCTGCATCCGCGGCCTCGGCAAACAGTTCCAGCGCCTTCTTCTTGTCCTGCGGCACACCGAGACCCTCGTCGGTCATCACGGCGAGGTTATACAGCGCCCGCGCCATGCCCTGCTTGGCCGCAGCCTGGAACCAGCGCGCCGCTTCCCCGAAATTCAGCGGAATGCCCCGGCCCTCGGCATACATCACCCCGAGATTGTACTGGGCATTCGGATGCCCCTGCTCGGCGGCAGAGTGATACCAGAGCAGGGCCCGGACATCGTCCTGCCGGACCCCTTGCCCGGTTTCATAAAGCACAGCCAGATTGTATTGCGCGCCGGGCAGGCCCTGGATCGCGGCTTCGCGCAACAGCTCCCCGGCCCGCTCGGGGTTTTGCGTGCCCGCCGAACCCGTCAGATAGGCCAGAGCAAGATCGTGCTGGGCCTTGGCATCCCCGGCATCGGCACGCTGTTCAAGAGATTGCTGCTCCGCTTTTTCCAGTCCGCTTTCAGCCGGCAAGGATGCAACCGTATCGGCCGGATCTTTCTCGCGCCGGGGCGACAATGCGGGGGCGGGCGGCGGCGCTTCCGACACTCTCGGGGCGGGTGCCGCATCCGGTACCGGCACCGGCGGCTCACTTGGCGCAGGCTCCGGAGCAACCTCGCCCGCCGCCGCTTCCCGGTTTGTCTCTGACCGGCCTTCATCGGGCGTTGACGATGTGACAGCCTCGGGCGCCGGGGGCTGAGGCTCCATTGCCGGCTGTGCTGCCTCCTGTTCGCCAGACTGTGGTGCGCCGGCCGGGGCTGAAGCCCTGTCCTGCTCCACGTTATCGGGCGCGGGCATCTCTTCATTGGCAGAGTGAGCGGGTTCAACCGGCTCCGCAGGCGGAGACGCCTCATTCCCACCAGACGGGGCGGTTTCCGGCTCCTCCGGATGATCGGAGCCAAACAGCACTGTCCGGGCCTGGTCGATCATCGGGACGGCACGGGCTGCCGCCTCGTCCCAGATATGGGCCGCCCCCTTCACAACATTATGCGCGGCAGGCTTCAGGCGGCTGTCCAGCTCATGCCGCAGCGGTCCAAGCCCGACCTGGCCCGCAAAAACATAGAGCCCGGCCGCCAGAGCAATCGCGAGCCCCGTACTTCCGAGAAGAAATCTCCGCACCCGGCGGCGGCGACGGGTGCGCATGCCCCGGGCATCTTCACCGGCCACCGCTTCCGGATCAGAGTCAAAAGCGGCCTTCTGAACCCCCCGGAATGCCATCGGAAGCTCAAGATCCGGTGCCCGCTCAGTAACCGGCGGCGGCACATCCATGACAATTTCTGCCGGCCCCAGATCTCCCGTGGGCGGCGGCGGATCAGTGTCCACCGCATCGACGGCATCAACCTCACCGGCAAGCGCCCGCAGGCGCCGGTCTATTTCCCGGGCCCGGTCCGTTTCCTCGACAGGAAGCATCGGCACGTCGAGAGTGTCGAAATCAGGAACCAGATCGTGGGACGGCGGAGGCGGTGCTTGTTCCGGCTCTGGCGGCACATTGTGGTCCGCTGAGTCGTATCGTTCCGGCTCTTCCGGCAGCTCCTCCTCCGCGTGCGGAGGCAATTCCGGCCCGAAATCGTCGTCAGCCGCATCATCCGACCCAAGCGCACCGGCATTTTCGAGCCTGCGGCCCTCCCCTAAGCGGGCCTGCCCGAAATGGTCCTGCTCGACGGAAACCATCCGTTCGGCCAGATCGAGCAGCGCAAGCCCCATCGGACGCAGAGCCCGGTCGAGCCGATTGGTCGATGCGTCCAGCTCCCGGTCGATGATGTCGAGCACGGTCTGGTCCGTAAGTCCCGGAGCCGGAGCAGATGCCGGCGTGCTGGCCGCCTGAGTTGCCGGACCTCTCGGCGCGGTTTCCGGAGCCGCCTTTTCATCGCTCCCGGCTTCACGCGGCCGCTGGCCGCCATGCACACGGATCGCATAATCGATCCATGACCCAATGGTCTGCTCATCCCGTTCAGCCGCAGCACGGGCGATATCACGGGTATCTTCCTCGATACCCTTGATGCTCCATGTCGTTGGCTTACGAACCACCGGCACTCCTCACGTTGCGCGCCTCACGTTACGGGATGCGCGGGATTACGGGAAACAGTCCAAGTAGTGGTCCTTCCCGACCCGGCTAACCTATGGCTTTCATTCAATTTATACAGTTCCGGAAGGTAGCGCTACCCACGACGGAAAAGGCGGGAAAAGAAACCACGGCCACGCCTGGAGCCCGGCAGGACGGTCTGTTCCACCCGGCCCAGCCGCTCGGACAGACGCATCACCGCGCGTTCTATCGGCGCCGTCGAGAAAGACGCATCGCCGCCTTGCGAAATCACCGCCGGTTTGGCGTCTATCCGGTCGAGTTCGGCGGTGAGGGCTTCTATCTTCTCAAGAACAGGCTCGAACCGGGCAAGCGTCTTGTCTTCGACGCTATTGATCCGCTGCTGCAAATCCCGGAGCCGGCCCTCGAGGCTCTCAACACGTTTTTCCATCGCCTCCGCCTCTTCGCGGGACAGACCGGTCTGCTGGGGAGCGGAGACAGGCACAGGCATGTGTTGAGCCTGCGGCATCGGCGCCGGATAACCAGCGTTAGCGGGTGCGTGCGGCGCGGGTATATGCGAGGCGGCAATTGCCGGGGGCGGATGCTGGGCATTGCGGAACTGCCATGGATAGCCCGCGGATGCATTGGCCACCATGCCCTTGTCGACGACCTCTTCCGCAACGCTCCATTGCCCGCGCCCGAATGCAAAGCGCGGATCGACCGATCCACTGCTGCGCCGGCGGTCTTGCGGGGAATAACGATCCTGAGGTGGACGTTCCCCGGCATGATGCTCTTGTGGGGAATATGCGGGTTGCTCTGGCGCGCGTGCCTGCTGCCGATTTTCATCCACAGGCATCCTGGCCTGTTCCGCGGCCGGCTGGTCAGGCGGCGGTGTCTCTTCGGAGGCCTGCCGGATTTGCTCGCTCAGCCAGACACCGATCGGCACGCCCGCTTTCCGGGCCGCGACCTTCGCGACCTCGCGGTCTTCCGCCGAGATACCTTTTACACTCCAAGGAGATTTACCTGACACCCGACACCCTGCCTTTATCTTGTTTCGGAGACCGGGCCACCGAACGGTACGAAAATTACCAAAGGTTACCCGGTAAGGCAAGGGTTTCCGTGTACTACTGGTAACGCGGAGGCCTTAATATGACCGACACTCCCTACCGGCCATACATCCAGCAAAAGTGCGAGCTACCAGCCATCAAGACGGCGCGGATCGGCCTGCTCGACCTGCGGCGCCGGACTGTCCTCTATTTTCTCCTCGATACGCGTCAGGCGCCGGGAGAGCCGTTCGATAATATCCTGCAACGGGCCGACCATGTGCGCGACCCGCTCTTCCGAGTCATAGATCCGAGCCCGCACGGCATCACGCACGACGTCGCCATCCATTTCCGCGGAAGCTGACAGGGAGGTCTCGCCAGATGCCGGGGCCTCATCCGGCAGAGTGCCGGCTTGCTGATCCGGGCCAACGTCCCGGATGGCGCGGCTGACCCATTCTCCGATGGTGATGCCTTGCTGGGCCGCCGCCTTTTTCGCGATTTCGCGCGCTTCGGGCGACACACCCTTCAGGCTCCACGGCAGAACTGGTTTGGACATGACGATCCTCATCCCCAAAAAGCAAAAGGATCATAGGAGTCTAGCGCCTTCGGGCCGGGATGTTAAGTAACCTGGGCCGAAGCTGTTGCATGGATTCTGATTTCTGACTATCTTCCCGCCCGATTGGGGCGTAGCCAAGCGGTAAGGCAGCGGTTTTTGGTATCGCCATGCGCAGGTTCGAATCCTGCCGCCCCAGCCATCCCAAAAAACATCCAAAACTGAACACAGCTATAGCTTCTCAAGCCAGAGGCTGGTCTCCAGCGCGCCCTGTTGCAGCGGCAGCCAGTCAAGCGCCGGCACCCCATCCCGGCCGAGCATGCGTGTGCGGGCATAGTGGCTCGAGAAAACCGGCCGGAACCCGCCTCCGCTCAGCAGAGCCGCCACCAGCAATTGCTCGTTATAGGTTCGCCACGCCCAGGCTTCCGGATAGGGGTCGGGCAGCACAATGTCATGGATGTGAACCAGCACACCCGCCGGCAAGGTCGGCAGCAGATGGTTCAGCACCAGATCGACATCGGAGCCCGGCAAGGCCAGATGGCTTGAATCCAGAAACAGCACATCGCCCGCGCCAAGCTCCGGCAGGCTGTCGCGGGGCACATCCTGGATCGTGTGCTCAAGGAAACGCACGCCGGTACCGGCAAGAGAAGCGCGCGGTACCGGATCGACACAGGTGATCCCGGTTTCAAGGCCGCCATCGCGAACGGCACGGGCCAGGAAACGGGTGCTGTGGCCCGAGCCGATCTCCAGAATGCGCGCCGGACGGCGTTCCCGCACAAGCGTGTAAGCGGCAGCCCCGTCGAGGCCCGGAAACCAGTCCTGTCGCCAGCGCGGCTCCGGCGGCTGCTGGTTGCCTATCGCCTGTAGCGCATCCCGGTAGCGGTCAATATCGGAAAGCATTCCGGAGAACGCCGGTAGCGCATCGCCACCGAAGCGCTCCTCGATCCAATCGTACCGACTACCGTGTGTGGGGACATCTGCGGCATACCGGTAGGGCAAAAAGTAACCCATTGGTTTTATGCCAAGAATCGTGCTCAGGCCGAGACGAAGCCGGCGCCATGCGTGACTTCTGTTGGTCGGGTTTTGTCTGGTCATATCAGGGGGTAATCGTCAGGCCTTCAGAGGCCGCTACGGTGCCGGGGCGGCGCTCATCGGCCTGGCGAAGGATCTCGTCCATTTTATCGTCCGTGTGGCTCGGGTCATGATGGAAAAGAACCAGCTTCCTGACCCCGGCCGCATCGGCAAGGCGGATCCCCTCCTGCCAGGTCGAGTGTCCCCAGCCGACGAATTTGGGAAATTCCTCATCCGTGTAGCAGGCATCGTAAATCATCACATCCGCATCCTGCACCAGCGCGAGGATATTCTGGTCCGGCTCGCCGGGACGATGCTCCGTGTCGGTGATATAGCAGATCGACTTGCCGCCATAATCGAAGCGATACCCGACAGCGCCCTGCGGGTGATTGAGCGGCGCTGTCCGCACGGAAATGTCCGGCGCTAAACTCAGCGTGTCACCAGCTGTAAAATCCTTGAATTCCAGCTCCGACTGAAAGATCTCCAGCGGCACCGGAAAGAGCGGAGAGGACATCAGCCGCGCAATCACCTCGCGCATGCTCGCCCGGCCTCCCAGATGCCCGGACCAGATGCGAAAGACATTGCCCTTCTTGAAGGCCGACGTGAAGAAAGGCAGGCCGCCTATATGATCGAGATGGGAGTGGGTAAACAGGATGTCCGCATCCACCGGGCCGGACTTGTCCAGCATCATGCCGAGATTCCGCAGGCCCGTTCCCGCATCGAGGATGAAAACCCGGCCACCGCAGCGGATTTCAAGACAGGCGGTGTTCCCGCCATAGCGCACGAATTCAGGCCCCGGACAGGCAATGCTTCCGCGGGCGCCCCAGATCCGGACAAAAAACTCTTCTCCCGGCGACACGGCAATCCCCAACCCATAATCCACAGCCGGATATTAAGAGCGCCAAGTCTGCATGAGCGGGGGCAGCGTGAAAAGGTTAAATCAGTACAAGCCTCTATTTGGCTCCGACCAGGATCAGGGGACCAGTCTGTACCCGCCGGGATCGGTCACAAGAATCTGTGCGTTGGACGGATCGATCTCCACCTTTTGCCGAAGCCGGTAGACATGCGTTTCAAGCGTATGCGTGGTCACGCCCGCATTATATCCCCAGACCTCGTTCAGGAGGGTCTCGCGCTTCACCATGCGCCCGCCGGTCCTGTAGAGATATTTCAGGATCGCGGTTTCCTTCTCCGTCAGCCGGACCTTCTTGTTCCGCGCCTCGTCGATCAGCAGCTTGGCACTGGGCCGAAAACTGTACGGGCCGATCGTGAAAAGCGCGTCGTCGCTCTGCTCATGCTGCCGGAGATGCGCCCGCATCCGGGCTAGCAGGACGGCGATCTTGAAGGGTTTGGTGACATAATCGTTAGCCCCGGCATCAAGACCGAGAATGGTGTCCGCATCGCCATCCTGGGCCGTCAGCATGACAACAGGCGATTTCACGCCGTTGCGCCGGATCAGCCGGCAGACATCGCGTCCATCCATGTCCGGAAGACCAACATCAAGCAGTATCAGGTCGAAATGTGCGGACTTCACCGTTTCCAGTGCAGCAGCCCCGTTTTCAACCGCGCTGACCACGAATTCCTCGTGCAGCTCAAGCTGTTCGCTGAGCGTCACCCGAAGCGCTTCGTCATCCTCGACCAACAGGACTTTCTTACCGTTCACCATCATCGACCACGACCCGTTGCTATGTACCGGTCCACACTTAAGGAGAAAGAGGGCCGAATACCAGAGGCTTAAACCGGCCCGGTTTCGACCTCTTTCCAGAAACTGATGAACCCGGCGATGCGCTTTGCCTTCCGGCCCGGCTGCGGATACGACCAGGCCGCGTCCGGGGAAACCCGGGTTTCATCGACCACATCATAGTAGACCGCTTCGCCGCGCCATGGGCAGCGCGTCCGGGTGGCGGTCTTCCGCAACAGCTCGAAACGTACGGAATCCGGGGGGAAATACACACTTCCCTCAACCGTCACGGTGTCCCGTTCGGCCGCCCGGGCAATCTCCGTCTCGCCAAATCGCGCCACCAGAACCTGATCGAACATCACTCGCGCTCCTTCAGAAAGATGGCGCCAGAATAAGCCGGAGCATCGCCAGACACAGCGGATGATGCGGATCGCCGAAGGCTTCAAGTGCGGTAAAATGATCGCGATCAGGCAAATCGATGCACTCAACCGGCTGCCGTTTCTCTCTCAAGGCCCCCGCGAGCTCGTCCCGCTGGCGCAGATATTCCGGGCCCTCGAGGCTGCCGACCGTGAGCAGATGCGGCGGCAGGCGCATTCCGGCATCCGTCGCCTCGCGCACAAGCCGGATCGGCGAGAGGGCGGCGGCATCCTTTTCCGACAGAGAGAGTACATCGTTCAAATAGCAGAGCCGGATTGGCTCCAGGTCATGCAGACCACTCACAGAACAAATACCCTTGAGGGTTCCCGCCGGAACTCCAGCCGGCCCGCCCATCAGCGCGCTGAGGTGGCCGCCAGCCGAATGGCCCGCCAGATACAGACGCCCCGGATTGCCGCCGAAGCGGCTGATATTGTCCTTTACCCAGGCAATGGCCGCACGAATATCATCGGCGATATCCGCCACCGTAACCTCCGGGCACAGACGGTAGCCGACAGAGACGAAATTGATATCCGCCGCAATGAAAGTCGGCGCCAGAAAATGCGCGATCGACTTGTCCCGCATGTGCCAATAGCCGCCGTGGATGAAAATCAGCACCGGCCCGTCCCGTTTTCCGGCGGGGAAAACATCGACGCACTGGCGCGGATGATCGCCGTAAGGCTGGTCGAGATCGGCGGAAAACTGTTTGCGCACATCGGCGCTCGCCGCCTCCCAGCGCGCTGAAACCTCAGCGCTATTGGCGACTTTCGCCCGATTGTCGTATTCACGATCAAGCCCGGCGCGGTCATAGGAATTGAAAAGAGTCATGTCCCGGTCCATTTGTGCACATCCAGCCTCACAGTGCGGGAGGCACAAAGCCGGTTCAAGGTGCTTGACCTCCAGCGCGGTCGGAAGATGATGCGGTCCATGACAGACACACTCCCCATTCAGGGTACGGGCGTGCCCACAGGCTCACCGACCCAGACCCATGTTGACCGCGCTATCTCCGAGCTGCGCCGTGGTGGGCTGATCCTGCTGCACGGCTCCGCCGAGGAAAGCGTGCTGCTGGTGCTCGCCGCCGAAATGGCAAATGAAAGCGGCCTCGGCACCATGGTCCGTCTCGCGGGCAGCCTGCCCTCGGTGATCGTCCCCAAGAACCGGGCGCGCGATATCACCGGAAACCGGGAATTGCCGCCCTATTCCAGCATGGCTCTGCCCAGAGGCGCTGACGCCGCCCTGATCCGGCAGATCGCGGACCCTCTGTTCGAGCCGGAAAAATTCGCTGCGCCCGGCCGTGGTCTGACCGTGGTCCCCGTGCGCGCGGGCCGGCTTGGACCGGCGGCGGTTCAACTCTCCAAATGGGCGCGCCTGTTGCCGTCTGTCGTCGTGGCCCGACTGACTGACGTGAAAGTCGCCGACGCCGAATCCTGGGCACATGGACAGGGCCTTCTCTCAGTCAGCGTTTCGGACACCGAAGATTACGTCGAGGAAAGCGCGCGGCGCCTCACCCGGGTCGCCGCCGCGCGCGTGCCCCTGGCGGATGCCGAAGACTCCCGCATTGTCGCCTTCCGTCCGGCGGATGGCGGGGAGGAGCACCTGGCCATCGTCGTTGGCGAGCCGGATGTCAGCCAGCCTGTTCTGGTACGCCTGCATTCCGAATGCCTGACCGGCGACCTGCTCGGCAGCCTGCGGTGCGACTGTGGCGACCAGCTGCGCGGCGCCCTCCGGGAGATTGGCAAGCAGGGGTCCGGAATTCTGCTCTATCTGGCGCAGGAAGGCCGGGATATAGGGCTGATCAACAAGCTCCGCGCCTACCAGCTGCAGGATCTCGGCAGCGATACGGTCGACGCAAATGAGCAGCTTGGTTTCGAAGCGGACGAACGGGTCTATCTGACCGCCGCCGAAATGCTGCATCAGCTCGGCGTCGAAGCTGTCAGGCTGATGACGAACAATCCGGAAAAGATTGCCCAGCTCCGGAGCTCAGGGGTCAATGTGGTCGAACGGGTGGCTCATATTTTCCCGTCCAACAGTCATAACGAAGGCTATCTCCGGACCAAAGCGACCCGTACAGGCCATCTTTTCTAGGAAAACCGGGTTTTTACAGCGCTGCCAGTCAGTGGTACGCGGCTTGCATCAAAGCGGGGCAAAGGAGCCTTCGCGATGGATGTCAGTCAAACGTCAGCGGCACAACCGGCCTGGTGGTCGCAGTCCTCCCCAAGTGGGGAACGGGACCTTAAAGAGGATATGTACGAGCCGGCGCAGGCTGCTTCCGCAGCCGATGATGGCGGCTGGGGTGCTGACGGTTTCGGTTTCGACGATTTCGTCGACATCATAAATCCGCTGCAGCACCTGCCATTTGTTTCCACCCTCTATCGGGAATTCACCGGCGACACGATTGCACCCGCGGCTCGTACCGCGGGAGGCGCGCTCTATGGCGGCCCCGCAGGTCTGGTGGCTGGCGTTGCGAACGTTATGTTCGAAGCCGAAAACGGCTCCGATATCGGCGCGACGATGGTCGCTGAACTTAAGGGAAGTGGAACCGCACCAGCAAATTCCAATACTCTCCCGGCAGAAGAGGTCTTGCTGGCTGAAGCACCACAAACTTCAGCGCCAATCCCGACTCCCGCTCCGAACAATGGCGCGATTACACCAGCTGCCCATCAACGTAGTTTCGCTGTTCCAGGCGTACAGGCCGCCAACGCGGATGCCGCCATGACACCTGAAGCCATGGTAGCCTATGCCCGGGCAAGCGCGCTTACAGCCCCGACGCCAGGCAGCGGCTCCGTTGACTGGACCAGCGGTGTGATCACGCAACCCGCTGCGGAGTCCGTCACCGGCATGCAAGCGGTTTCCGGAGGAGGCCTCGATGCCCTGATCCGCAGCAGCCAGGAGAAAACAGCGACACGGCGGCGTGGTCCGGCCTTGCCGTCCCTGGTGCAGCCGGGCTTGAAAACCCGTGGCGCTCAAGCACCGGCAAGCGAGCAGGCTCTGCCTGTCGATCCGTCTCAGCGCGCTGGATTGGCGGATTGGATGATGAAGGCGCTCGATAAATATGGAACCATGAAAGTCAGCGGTAGCGGCGTCGGGTAAACTTATTCAGACGCCACTTTCCAGCGTCTGATCAGGAGTGCCCTCTTTGGATCTCATTCTCCGCCGTGAGCAAAACGGCTCCCATAGCATCGTGCTGTATGACCGGGCTCTGACCTGCGCTATCGGCAAAGGCGGCATCCATGAAGACAAGCGCGAGGGAGATGGCGCGACACCAGTCGGGCGCTTCCCCTTCCGCCGAATCTTCTACCGGGCAGATCGTCTAGAACCTATTCCGGGATGCCCCGACGCGATCCCGATTGAAGCGGATCATGGCTGGAGCGACGATCCGGCCGATCCGGAGCATTACAACCAGCTGGTCAAACTTCCCTACCCGCACTCTCATGAGCGCCTGATGCGTCAGGACACGGTCTACGATGTGGTTGTGGAACTCGGCTACAACGACGCACCGCCGGTTCCGGGCCGGGGCAGCGCGATATTCATGCATGTGGCGCGCCCGGGTTATACCGGAACCGAAGGCTGCATCGCATTGGCCCTTCCGGACCTGCTGAAGATCCTGGAACAGACCGGCGGCAGCGGCACCGTTGTTGTACCGGCGGAACTTGCGAACAAAACCGGGCCGTCTTAACCGGCGGGTTTCAGCCTGTCGCCAAAGATGGCCGTGCCGACACGCACATGGGTCGCCCCGAATTCGATCGCGATCTCATAGTCCCCGCTCATGCCCATGCTCAGCTTTTCAAGGCCGTGCCGCCGGGCAATTTCCCGCAGCAGGGCGAAATGCAGCGCCGGCTCGTCATCCGCCGGAGGAATGCACATCAGGCCAACAACATTCAGGCCATGCTCGTTCCGGCACACCTCGATGAACGCATCCGCATCACCCGGCAGGACGCCTGCTTTCTGGTCCTCCTCGCCTGTATTGACCTGAACGAAACACTCCAGCATCCGGCCCTGCTTTTTCATCTCCGCAGCCAGAACCCGGGCCAGCTTGGGCCGGTCAACCGTCTCGATCACATCGAAGAGCGCGATGGCATCCGCTGCCTTGTTGGTCTGCAGCGGGCCGATCAGATGCAACGTCACATCGGGATAGCGGGCCTTCAGCTCCAGCCACTTTCCCTGCGCCTCCTGCACCCGGTTCTCGCCGAAAATGCGCTGCCCTTCGGCGAGGGCCGCCTCGACCTTCTGCACCGGTTGCACCTTGCCGACCGCGACCAGCGTGACCTCTCCCGGCGCCCGGCCGGCCACCTTCTCCGCGGCCTCGATCTGTGCCTTCACAGCCCGGAGGTTGGCCCCGACATCAACCGTCGCGCCCGCCTCAGCCATTTGCCGTTCCATTGCTCTCGTCCTCATATCCAAAGGCTTTTATTTCCGGCCCTAGTTCCTTTGCCGCCACAGCCATTACCTCACCGTACCGCTTCCACCGCGCCACGGCATGACCGTAGAGCGGCTGGGTCACCTGGGCATAGCTCGGTGTCGCTATATAGCCGCGCTGGCGCGCATGCTCATGGAAGTCCATCACGCGCTCATCCCAATCAAGGCCGAGAAAATCGAGAACCGGCTCCGCCGCCCCGCGCAGATCGCGGGTCATGTCCTCGTACTTCACCGTAACGAAGGCGGGCTTCAAGTGCGTCACATATCGCTGCCAGAGCGCGAACACCTCGCGATAAAAGCGGATCGTATCGGACAACGAGCAGAAGACCGCCATTGAATGGTTAAGACTGAAATTCTGCATCAGGCAACTGAGGCAGACATCGCAGGGGTGTCGCAGCGCCAAGATGAATCGCGCCCGGGGGAAGATTTTCATAATCAGGCCAGCATGCACAATGTTGAGCGGCATCTTGTCGACATAGATCGCCCCGTCGGACGGCACAAGAAACCGGTTCCGCTCCGCGAAGTAGGCAGCCCGCATTTCTGCTCGCACCGTCTCCGGCAGAGCTTCCAGCGCCCCGGGATAACCCGCCAATTCTCCAAGTCGTGCCGCCAGGCCAGTGATCAGCGGACGCTCTTCCAGCACCTCAACAGCGGGATGAGCATCAAGAACCTGATCGAGCAATGTCGTGCCGGAGCGGGGGAACCCTATCAGGAACACAGGATCTGCTTCACCAGCCTCTGGCTGCGGCGCCCGGGCAGCCCATGCCGGAGCGTGCTCGAAAGCCGCGCTGAGAGCGGCGACTTCAGCGAATGCCCGCTTCGGGTCGGCGAGCCCGCCGCGAAACTGTTGGAGTTGGGTCCGGTTCGCGGTCTCAAACCAGGAAAAGGCACCGGCGTGATCGCCGAGGGAGTCGAGAGCCTGCGCCAACTCGAACCCAAGCCGGTGCGTGTCGGGACCGGCCATGGCCCCTTCCAGAGCTTTACGCAGCCCGGCTGCGGCTTCGTCAAACCGTTTCAGACGCCGCAGGGCCCTGCCCTGCAATGCTGCCAGATAATGATCGGACGGGAACAGGTAGAGGCCCAGGCGCGCGAGCAAAAGTGCCTTCTCCAGATCCGATATCCGGTCATGCAGTTCAGCCAGCATCGTATAGGACGCGCCCTGTGCCGGATCGAGCAAAAGGGCGCGGGTTGCCAGACGCACCGCCTGCTCCGCATTTCCGGTATCGCGGGCAAAAATCGCCTGAGCACGCAAGGCCCGCGGATCGGTACTGCCCTGCTTGGCGATCCCGTCGAACAAAGACTTGGCGTCATCAAACCGGCCGGTCGCAAGATAGAGGCTGGCGAGGTTGCTCCGGATCTCTATTCCGCCATCCTGCTTAGCCGCGCGCTCCAGCATGGCGACAGCGCGCCGAAGGTCACCCATGCCCCGGTAGATCAAGGCAAGGTTATTCAGCACCGTTGGGTCCTCTCCCTGACGCAACGCCACTTCTAATGCAGTCACAGCCTCTTCGTCGCGGCCCGCTTCCAGCAATGCTGTGCCGTAGAGTTTCTGCACTGCCGGGCTTGTGCCAAAACGACTGGTAAGCGGATCGAGAAGACTGAGGGCATCGCGAGGTTTCCCGCGATGCAAATGAACCTGAGCCAGATTTACAGCCACATGTAGCTCGCCAGGTGCCAGGGCGCGGGCTTTCTCCAACGCTTTCACTGCCCGATCGAAATCACCGCCCGAGGCTTCAAGCATGCCGGCCATATAAAAAGGCCGCCAGTCCTTGCCTGCTTTCCGGAGGATGCGGGCATAACGCTCCCGCGCCTCGCGCCAGCGCCCGGTGGCCGCGAGCTTCTGAACCTGCTCGAAATCAGGTGGTGGAGCGGACATGGGCTTCAGGACCGCTGGGTTCAGACACGGGGAACTCCGGACTTTGTAACGTAGCCAAGTTCCAGGAGCAGATCATAGTGACGATCGGTCAGGCGCTTGACGTGATCCTCGTTCAATATCTTGCGATACCCGCCAACGCCGCCGGATCGAAAGAATTTTTGCGACTGGTGCACCCGCTCGCGAAAGCCTTTTTGGTTTTCCTGGCTGGAAACCACGGAAAAGCTGCTGTTCTTGATCGCCCGCTTCAGCCGCTGGGGGTTTTTCGGCACCCCAAGATAACGCATGAATGAGCCAAAAGCCTTCATTGGGCTTTTCACCATGTCCTCGTATTTCAGTGTCAGCGGATTGAAATTCTCCACCGCGTGCCAGCTGCGGTAATGGTCTGTCCAGGTGCCCAGGACCTGAAAGACCGCCGCCGGACTGGTCCGCGTGGTCTGCAGTCCCGAG
>NZ_CAXBDC010000024.1:0-47610 GCF_963974195.1 uncultured Nisaea sp. | reverse complement strand
AATGGCCGACATTCTTCTGCAGGTGATAATGCTTCATGGAGTCCGGCAGGTTCGGTGTCATATCCAGCGCCGCCTGGGTCTGGCCGACACCGGAAATGTCGTCGAGCTCGCCTTCAACGCAGAGAATGGCGGTTCTGGTGATCTGCTCGGTTTTCACCGGATTCCAGCGCGCCATCATCTCGCCCTTCGGCAGGGAATGCTTCTGGAACACGGCTTCCACCGTCTCCAGATAGAACTCCGCCGGCAGATCCATGACCGCCAGATATTCCTCGTAGAAGGCTTTCTTCTTGTCCGCCTCCTCCTCGTCGCCCTGGACCAGATGATCGAACAGCTCGTTGAGCGAGATCATGTGCTTGTCGAGATTCATCGAGATGAAGTTGGTGAGCTGGATGAAGCCCGGATAAACCCGGCGTCCCATGCCCGGATAGGGCGGCGGCACAACGGTGACGACATGGCGCTCGAACCATTCGATCGAATGCTCCTTGGCCAGCTTGTTCACCGCCGTCGGATTGCGCCGGGTATCGATCGGACCGCCCATCAGCGTCATCGAGGCCGGCGCGCAATTATCGCCCCAGCCGGACATCACGGAAACAGCGGCCAGCACCGGCACACTCGGCTGGCAAACCGCCAGGACGTGGGTGTTCGGGCCGAGGTAATGCAGGAAATCGATGATGTAATCGATATAGTCACTGAGATTGAACCGGTCGGCCGTGATCGGCACATAACGGCAATCGTTCCAGTCCGTCACGTAGACATCATGGTCCGGTAACATCGCTTCCACGGTACCCCGCAACAGAGTTGCGTAATGCCCTGAAACCGGCGCCACCACCAGAAGCTTCGGATCGTTGCGTTTGGTGTCGCGTTTGAAATTCACCAGGCTGCAGTAAGTCCGGTGAATGACGGTCTCTTCCTCGATCGCGACTTCCTTGCCGTCGATCACCGTCTTGTCCAGCCCCCACTCGGGTTTGCCGTAGCGCCGGGTAACCCGCTCGAACAGTTCCGCGGCTGAGCCGATCTGCTTTCCTAACGGTGTATAGGAGAGCGGACTCCAGGGCGCCATCACCGTGTTACGCACGGCCTGCGCTCCCATCCGCCATGGCATGATCGCCATGCGGGTCGCTTCATACATGTGATACAGCATCGCTTAAGCTCCGCGTTCCGGCGGGCGCGAACGGCCGGGCACGATCGCCCGCCGTAAAGTCCGCACAATAACTACACAATACTGGCATTCAAATTGCTGCATTGCACCAAAGAAAGTGCGCGGCCATTCCCGCCTGTCGAAATGTATAGACAGCGGCCTTAATGCAGAGCCGGCGACTTCAGCAGCGCATCCCGCGCGATCGACCGGACATTGGTGCTCAGAATTTCGCCGTTCCGGGCAAGCGACAGCGGCACCGTCACCCCGGCATCTCCAAGCGACCAGACATGGCGGAAGAACTCCGCCAGGGATTTGACCTGCTCATCGTCCACGGCAACGACAATGTCGCCAACCTTGATATCGGCTTCATCCGCGGGGCCGTTCGCGCTGAGCGCGGCCACCACCACCTGGTCCTGGACTTCCGTGCCAAACAGCCCGAGCCAGGGACGTGACGGCTTTTCCACCCGGCCATAGGTCGACAATTGCTCGAGAATGGGTTTCAGCAGATTGATAGGGACCACCATGTTCCCGTCAATCGCCGTGTCCTCGCCCGTCTGCTGCACCATCAGCGAGCCGATGCCGAGCAGACTGCCGTCCGGGCCGATCAGCCCGCAGCCGCCCCAGTTCGGGTGCGCGGGCGCCGTGAAAATCGCTTTATCGAGAAGATATTCCCAGTATCCGGCGAATTCGCGAATGGCCATCACTTCGGCCGCGATCGCCCCCTTGCGGCCGCCGAGACCGCCGATCACAACAGAATCGCCCTCATTCAGGACATCCGAATCACCCAGCGGCAAGGCCGGCAGGTCGAGGTGGCCGAGGGCCTGGATCAGACCAAACCCGGTTTCCTGATCATACCCCATCACATGGCCGGCGACCGCACGCCCGAAATTGTCGGTAATCCACACTTGCTCGGCTTCTGTCACGAGATAGCCGATGGTCAGAACCAGGCCGTCTTCCCGGATGACAACGCCATTGCCGCTGCGCTCCGTGCCAAGCAGGTCGGCCGTATAAGCATCGTCAGGAATTGCTGTGCGAACGCCAACGAGGGAAGCGTAAATACGATCAAGATCGTATCCGTAATCTTCCTGTCTCGGCGAATGTGCGCGTTCTTGTTCCATCTAATAGTCCTGGCACTCTCTGTCCTGGCAGCGCGGCGGTGTCGCCCCTGTATGTGTTCAGTATACAGAGCCGCTTCGCTGTTGGAAGAGCATCCCCCGTCTTAAACAGCACCGGTCAACGCCGATGGGGAACTCTACGGGCAAAGGTCAGTATAGAGGCACTGCGTCCGGCCTAGCGGCCGCGCATGTAGCGTCTTTCAGGACGATACGGATGCAACAAGGCATGTACCGACTTGCGAACGATTTCCATAAAGCGGACCATTCTGTCCAACTCCGTCTGCTGGATGGATCCGAAGCGCCCGCTCGCGCGGCCGTCTGATCCAATCCGGGTTTGAACTGTTTCAGTGCAATGCAATAGGCGGGCCAAGAGATGGTCGCTGCATCACGGTGCTCAGAATGCGATATAGGAATGAAAATATCGTAAAGAACCCCGTGCCATTGACCAAAAAACGCACATTGCGGACGGGTTGTGAACAATGTCACTCCCGCGCCTGTGGAATTCGGAATGAACAACGCACGACACGAATTTGACCAATTGATCAGCATACTGGCTAAAGAATGAGCAAAAGACCGGCAGCCTTCCTTGATCGCGACGGCGTTCTCAACCGGGATACCGGCTATGCGCATCGCCCGGATCAGATCGAATGGATCGACGGTGCGATGGAGGCGATCTCCCTGCTGAAGAAGCGCGGATATCTTGTTTTCGTCGTGACCAACCAGGCCGGCATTGCCAGAGGCTATTACGATGTGGCGGATGTCGAGGCCCTGCATCAGTGGATGGATGCGCAGCTGCGTGCGCAGGGCGGAGGGATCGACGATTTCCGCATCAGCCCCTATCATCCTGATTTCGACGATGGCCGCTTCACCGGCCTCGCGGACTGGCGCAAGCCGAAGCCGGGAATGATTCTCGATCTTATCGGTCATTGGGATATCGACCTCTCCCGCTCCTTCATGATCGGTGATCGCATGACGGACATGGAAGCCGCCGAAGCGGCCGGTCTGCCGGGCCATCTCTTTGAAGGCGGAAGTCTGCTGCAACTTGTGAACGGATTGCTGCCCGCCGCACCGAATTGAGCGAGCGCACAATAAAATGGTTTTGAATTCCGCATTGCGGAACCGCCGCTTGCGTGCCGGAAGGCGGATCAAGAGGATGCGCCTCGATTTCTGAACATTGAAACCTACGCGGAAAGGGCCTCGCGATGACCAGCCGGATCCAGATCGGCGCTCTGCAGATCGACCAGACGCTCTATGACTTCATGAACGAAGAGGCCCTTCCAGACACCGGTGTCGCACCGGAGGCCTTCTGGACCGGGTTCGAGCGTATCGTGTCCGATTTCGCCCCGAAAAACCGGGCGCTCGTCGCCAAGCGCGATGTGCTGCAGGAAAAGATCGACACCTGGCACAAGGCCAATCGCGCCGCCGGTTTCGATCTCGAAGCCTACAAGCTCTTCCTGAAGGATATCGGCTATATCGTGCCGGAAGGCCCCGCCTTCTCCGTCGGCACGGCGAATGTCGATGCGGAAATTGCCACGGTCGCCGGCCCGCAGCTCGTCGTCCCGGTGATGAATGCACGCTACGCGCTGAACGCCGCGAACGCCCGCTGGGGCAGCCTCTATGACGCGCTTTACGGCACCGACGCGATCTCCGACGAAGGCGGCGCTGCCGCAGGGGGCGCCTACAATCCGGCGCGCGGCGCCAAGGTTATCGCCTGGGCCCGGGATTTCCTGGACATGGCGGCACCGCTCTCCAGCGGCAGCCATGCGGATTCCGTCGGCTACAGCATCGTCGACGGCCAGCTTTCCGTGACGTTGAAAGACGGCATGACGACCGGCCTGAAAGCCCCGTTCCAGTTCGCCGGTTATAACGGTGATGCGAGTGCCCCGGACGACATCCTGATCCGCAATAACGAGCTGCATTTCGAGATAGTCATCAACAAGGACCATCCGATCGGCAAAGGCGATCCTGCGGGCATTGCCGACATTGTCGTCGAAGCGGCCCTGACCACGATCATGGATTGCGAGGATTCGGTCGCGGCGGTCGATGCCGAGGACAAGGTGCTGGCCTACCGGAACTGGCTCGGCCTCGCGAAGGGCGATCTGACCGAGGTCTTCCAGAAGAACGGCGTCGAAGTCATTCGCAAGCTGAACCCGGACCGCACCTATACCGCACCGGACGGAGGCACCGTCACGCTGCACGGGCGCAGCCTGATGCTGGTCCGCAATGTCGGCCTGCTGATGACCAACCCGGCCATCCTCTATGACGGCGGCAAGGAAATTCCGGAATGCCTGATGGATGGCGTGTTCAACGCCGCCATCGCCCTGCATGACCTGCGCGGCGCCACCAAGGGTGGCAACAGCCGCGCCGGTTCCGTTTATACCGTGAACCCGAAGATGCATGGCCCCGAGGAGGTCGCCTTCATAGAGGCGCTCTTCACCGAGACCGAGAAGCTGCTCGACCTCGCGCCGAACACCCTGAAAATGGGCATCATGGACGAGGAGCGCCGGACCACGGTGAACCTCAAGGAATGCATCCGGGCCGCCAAGGACCGGGTGGTCTTCATCAATACCGGCTTCCTCGACCGCACCGGCGACGAGATGCACACCTCCATGGAAGCCGGCCCGATGATCCGCAAGGGCGACATGAAGGCGTCTCCCTGGATCAAGGCCTACGAGGACTGGAACGTCGATATCGGGCTGGAATGCGGTCTGCAGGGCCATGCCCAGATCGGCAAGGGCATGTGGGCCATGCCGGATCTGATGGCGGAAATGCTGAAGCAGAAGAAGGGCCATCCGGAAGCGGGCGCGAACACCGCCTGGGTGCCGTCCCCTACCGCCGCCGTGCTGCACGCCACGCATTATCACGAGCTGAATGTGAAGCAGCGGCAGGATGAGTTGAAGACCCGTGGCCGGGCCAATCTGGACGATATCCTGTCCATCCCGGTGGCCACGCGCCCGAACTGGGATGCGGAGACCATCCAGCAGGAACTCGACAACAATGCCCAGGGTATCCTTGGCTATGTGGTCCGCTGGGTCGATCAGGGTGTCGGCTGCTCCAAGGTGCCGGACATCAACAATGTCGGCCTGATGGAAGACCGCGCGACCCTGCGGATTTCCAGCCAGCATATCGCCAACTGGCTGCATCACGGTGTCTGCGATGCGGCCCAGGTCGAGGAGACCATGAAGCGGATGGCCAAGGTGGTGGACGGCCAGAATGCCGACGATCCGGTCTATACGCCGATGGCCCCCGACTTCGACAAGAGCATCGCCTTCCAGGCCGCCTGTGATCTGGTCTTCAAGGGCCGGGAGCAGCCGAGCGGCTATACCGAGCCGGTGCTGCATGGCCGCCGTCAGGAAGTGAAGGCTCAGGGTTAAGAGCGACCACGGTTAAACACATCCGGAAAAGAGACTGGCGATTATGCGCCGGTCTCTTTGTCTATGTGGGCGGTGCTGGTGTCAGGCCTGGCATGAAAAGATCTGTGCCTAGTCTTCGTCCGTCGGTGGCCGCAAACCGAGATCCATGACCTGCTTGCGGGCTTCCTCGTCCTCAACGCCGCCCATGGCGGACAGCAGCATTGCGGCGGCGACGATCCCTTCCATATGCGCTTTCAGAGGTGACAGTCCGCGCTCGAAGGATTCCTCAACCGTCTCAAGATAGGCATCTTCGATCATGCTTCTGGTGCTGTCGTCCACGGTGACCTCTGTCGGCAAGAACAATTCAAGGCCTATTCCGTCGCGCCTCTCTTTGCAACGCGCTTACCCGAGAAAATAGTCACTTTTCGGAAAAAATAGACAGGATCCCGGCGCGTGGCTCCGGCAAGAAATCGTCAAAAGCAGAATAATCAACCAATAGCCGTCCGCATCCTGGTCATTTGCGACCGCATGTCAGCTCCGGCGCACATCGTCGGGTGATTGCGAAGCCTCCGGCACGGCTTCTTCCTAACATTTGATCACAACCCTTTGATGCCACATTTGAATGCAGATCCCGCTAACAATCTGCTCTTAGGTTCCTATTAATACACTAGCTATAGGTTGCAGCTAGGCAGGCGAAAACATATTGGATTGTGACTCAATGGATGTGACTGAACTGATCGCCGGCTGCGGCCTGACAACAGAACGGGGCAATGCGCTACCGCAGACATGGGAAAATCATGTCGAACGGGAGCTTGAGGGCTCCCTGAAAGCGACTCACAAATTCTGCACATCTTATAAAGGCCTGACCGGTTTTCTATGGGGGCAAGACGAGGCTACCTGGGTTGCCAGTCAGAAAGACCGTTGGAAAGCCGTCTTCAACGAAGGCATCGGGGTGGCTCATGTAGACCAGGTCCGGGAATTCGCCCGGGGCGATCTCGAAAGTGCGATGAACCCTGCGGTCTACGGACAGTTCTTTGCCTGTCTCGGCCGCGAGTTGACGGCCCGTGTTCTCGCGACCGGAAAAGGCTCGCCGGAATCGCACGAGGCCGCGCTCCTGATCGGCACGCTGATGAACGCCGAGGCGACCATCGCCTCCTCCGCCTACAGCGAGGCGCAGACGGAAAAGAACCAGTCCACCATCGAAGAGCTTACCGGCATGATGGGCCAGAATGTCGGCGACATTATCGGCGGCGTGGCCGGCGCTTCCGACAAGCTCTCCTCCAGCATGGCCACGATCCGCGAGAATGTCGGGCGCAATCTCGATCACGCAACCGGTATCTCCGGCACTGTTAACTCAGCCGTCACAAAACTGTCCGAACTGTCCTCGGCCATCGACGGCATCCTGAAGCTGCTTGACGGCATCAAGCTGATTGCCGGGCAGACAAACATGCTGGCGTTGAACGCAACGATCGAAGCCGCCCGAGCGGGCGAAGCCGGACTCGGCTTCGCCGTGGTCGCCCGTGAAGTGAAAATGTTGGCGACAGACAGCCGTGAAGCCGCCGATGGCATCGCCGGTATGACGACCCGTCTCAGCGAGACGCTGGGCATGATCCAGACCGGGTTTGCAGACATCACGGAGCGGGTTTCAACCATGGTCCGCTCCATCGAGGAGAACGGCGCGGCTGCCGAGGAGCAGTATCGGGCAACCGGAGAGATCGCGGACCGCATGGCCCGGCTCGGACAGGAAATCGACGAGTCGATCTCGGGCATCCGCCGGCATTACGGCTGACGCACGGCGGCAGGGAGAGCAAGCGGATGATCGAGGTTCCAGCCGTCGCAACAGTTCAGGGCATGTTCGCAGCCGCCAGCTATTACGGCTATATCGGCATCGCGGTGGCGGCGGTCTTCCTGCTCTACGGGGTCGACAGGATCGATCCAGGCGCGCGGGGAAGCTATCTCTTCCGACTGTTCCTGATCCCGGCGGCGGTCGTGTTCTGGCCGGTTATCCTCTGGCGCTGGGCGCATGTTATGCGGGCGAGGATTGAGCCATGAAGCGCCGCCATCAGCGTTGGCATCTGCGGATCTGGATCGCGCTCGCCATCCTGCTGCCTGCCTTTCTGCTGGTCACCGTGCTTCAGCGCCAGGAGCGCCCGATCGAGCCGCCGTTGCAGCTCAGCAAGGGAGCGGCGCAATGAGCGTGCAGTACCGCCCCGTCACCTGGACCCGGAACAAAATCACCTACGATCTCGTGCTCGGGTTCGGTATCGCCGCCTTCATCATCCTGTTTCTGCGCTATGCGCCGGGCTGGCTGGAAAGCCCCCGGATCAGCGGCCCGCAACTCCGTATGCGGGCCTTCGGCACCTGCGCCTTCCTGCTGCTGACCATCCTTCTCAGCATCGGACCGCTGGCCCGGCTGGACAGCCGTTTCCTGCCGCTACTCTATAACCGCCGGCATTTCGGCGTCGCCATCTTCTTCGTCGCGCTGGCGCACGCCCTTGCCGTGACCGGCTGGTATCAGGCCTTCGGTCCGCTCGACCGCTATGTCGCCTTGCTGGCATCGAGCAGTGCTGTCACGTCCTGGCAGGCCTTCCCGTTCGAATATCTCGGTATCTTCGCTCTCGGCATCCTCTTCACCATGGCCGCGACCAGCCATGATTTCTGGTTGAACTTCCTTGGCGCCCCGCTCTGGAAGGCCATCCACATGACCGTTTACGCGGCCTACGCCGCGATCATCGGCCATATCGCGCTGGGCGTTTTGCAAACGGAACACTCTCCCTGGCTGCTCGGCCTGACCGGCGCCAGCGTGTGTCTTGTCTGCGGCCTGCACATCGCGGCGGGATTGCGCGAGCGGGATACAGCGGATGCGGAACGTGCAAATGATACGGACGGACACTGGGTGCACGCCGCCTATATTGGCGAGCTACCCGACGAAGGCGGCGTCACGGTCTTCCTGCCGACCGGCGAGAAAGCCGCTCTGTTCCGTTATGACGGCAAGGTATCCGCGCTCTCCAACGCCTGCGCGCATCAGAACGGCCCGCTGGCCGAAGGCCGGATCATCGACGGTTGCGTCACCTGTCCCTGGCACGGCTACCAGTACCGGCCGGAAGATGGCTGCTCGCCCGCGCCCTTCACCGAAAAGGTGGCGACCTACCGGCTGCGCCGGGACGGGGACCGCCTCCTGATCGACGCGAACGCCCTGCCGCCGGGCACGCCGGTGCCGCCCATCCAGCTGGAGCAGAGCGCATGAGCCCCCCCTCCGGAGACTTCTTCGTCGGCTACCTTAAAACCCCGCCGAAACTCGCGGCCTTCATCGCCGTCGTCACCGTGCTGCTGACCGGCCTCGGCATCGGTGGCGGCTTCGCCCTGCTGGCAGGACAGCCGGATTATGGCGATGGCGGTTTCAAGGGCGGCTACCAGGAGCATCTCGGCATCCTGCAAACCGCCCCCTACCCCATGCTGCGGTTGCCGCCCGACGAAGCGCATCCCGACGGCCAGACCATCCTGCTTTCCGACCCCGGCAAGCGCGGCGCACAACAACGGGCGGCGCAGCATGACGGCAAGATCGTCGATGTCGGCGGCGTGTTCATCACCCGCGAGGGAACACGTCTCCTGCAAGTCGGCGGCGCCGCGAAGATCCGCGATGCGGTAGATCCGGCACCCGTCGCCGGGTTCGTGCCGCCGGCGGACGTCCCGCTCGGCCCGGTGACACTGCGCGGAGAGATCGTCGATACGAAATGCTATCTCGGCGCCATGCGTCCCGGCGAAGGCAAGGTGCACCGGGCCTGCGCCAATCTCTGCCTGATGGGCGGCATCCCGCCGATGCTGGCGGTCTTTCACGAAAACGAGGCACCGACCCTGCTGCTCTTGACGGATGCGGAGGGCAACGCCTTCGATGCGGATATCCTCGATTATGTCGCGCCCTATGTGTCCGTCACGGGCGAGCTTTACCGCCGGGGCGATCTGTTGATGCTGCGGACCGACGCCAGCCGGATCGGGTTTATCTGATGCGCCCGGCGACCCTCCTCAGGCTCCTGCTCGGACTGGCTTATGCCGCCACCGCCGGTTGGCTGCTCTACGACTATTCGGACGAAGCAGCATCGCTGCTGCGCGGGCGATGGCTGAAGGAACTTTGGCCCGGTGCGGAGACGGTAATCCGGGTAAGCTGGCTTTACGACCTGAGGATCATTGCCGTGCCGCTCTATGCCGTGCTCGGCCTCTGGATTGCCGAGCGGATCTGGCAGCGGTTGTCCGCCCTCTTGCCGCGCGAACCTCACTGAACCTCCTCCTTTGTCAACGGCCGGGGCTGGCACGCGGCGGGGCGGCATGATCTAATCCGCTTCTCATCGCCCGGGAAAAACCATGCCCAAGAAAGACGACGGCCTTTCGAAGAAGGTCTATCAGCACGCGCTCTATGAGCTGCAGGTCGAGCTGTGCCATCTGCAGGCATGGCTCAAGGCCTCCGGAGAAAGTGCGATCGTGGTGTTCGAAGGCCGGGACGCCGCCGGGAAAGGTGGCGTGATCAAGCGGATCACCGAGCGGGTCAGCCCGCGCGTCTTCCGCACCGTCGCCCTGCCCGCGCCGAGCGAGCGGGAAAAGACCCAGCTCTATGCCCAGCGCTATATCCAGCACTTTCCGGCCGCCGGCGAGATCGTGCTATTCGACCGCTCCTGGTACAACCGGGCCGGGGTTGAACGGGTCATGGGTTTCACCGATCAGGCGTCGGTCGACCGGTTCCTCGAAAGCACCGTGTTTTTCGAGCGGGAGATCGCCTCGGCCGGGATCAAGCTGATCAAGTATTTCCTGCATGTCGGCAAGGACGAGCAGGAGAAGCGTTTCCTCTCCCGCATGACCGATCCTGTCAAACACTGGAAACTGAGCGGCATGGATCTCGATTCATACCGACTCTGGGACCAGTATTCGGCCGCCTATGACGACATGATCGGCGCGACGCACACCCTCGAGGCGCCCTGGTTCATCGTCGATGCCGACGACAAGAAACGGGCCCGGCTGAACTGCATTTCCCACCTGCTCAGCCAGTTCGACTATGAGAGAATTCCGTTCAAGGCACCGGACCTTCCGCCCCGCGAACATTTACCGGATCCCCCGCCGGACCGGCCACGCTACGGCACGACGATCCCGGAACCCTTCTGACCGCCACCAGTTTCGCCAAGCGAAATCGAATTTCGAAAAAACTTGTCGGCCTCCCCGGCTGTTCGATATGACATAGGAAAAGCATTTGGGAGGAATGAAGAGTGAAAGAGGCAGTCGTCCTTTCGACCGCCCGCACGGGACTGGCAAAATCCTTTCGCGGCGCCTTTAACGACACCCACGGCGCGACCATGGCCGGGCATGCGCTCGAACATGCGGTCACGCGCGCCGGTGTCGAGCCGGGCGAGATCGAGGATGTGATCCTTGGCTGCGGCCTGCCGGAAGCGGCAACGGGCAAGAATATCGCACGGCTCTCGGCGATCCGCGCCGGTCTGCCGGTTTCCGCCGGCGGCGTTACCGTCAACCGGTTCTGCTCGTCCGGCTTGCAGGCCATTGCCATGGCGGCCCAGCGCGTCATCGTCGATGGCGTGCCGGTGATGGCAGCGGGCGGCGTTGAATCCATCAGCCTGACACAAGCCAATCTGAACCAGACACGGCTGGAAGAGCCCTGGCTGATGGAGCATAAGCCCGAGCTCTATCATTCCATGATCGAGACGGCGGATCTGGTGGCCTCCCGCTACGGCATCAGCCGCGAGGCCCAGGACGCTTATTCCGTACAAAGCCAGCAGCGCACGGCGGCCGCCCAAGGCGCCGGTAAATTCGATGACGAGATCGTCCCGATCACCGTCGAGAAGCTGGTGAAGAACAAGGAAACCGGCGAGGTCAGCCGGGAGACCGTCACCCTGACAAAAGATGAATGCAACCGGCCCGGCACCACACAGGAGGGCCTCGCGGGCCTCGCTCCGGTGCGCGGCGACGGGCATTTCATCACCGCCGGCAATTCCAGCCAGCTTTCCGACGGCGCGTCCGCCTGCATCATCATGGACGGCAAGCTGGCGGAGCAGCGCGGACTTGAGCCGCTCGGCATTTTTCGCGGCCTCGCCACCGCCGGTTGCGAGCCGGACGAGATGGGCATTGGCCCGGTCTTCGCCGTACCGCGCCTGTTGGAGCGGACCGGCGTCAAGCTGGAGGATATCGGCCTTTGGGAGCTGAACGAGGCCTTCGCCTCGCAGGTTCTCTATTGCCGCGATAAACTTGGCATTCCGGACGATATACTGAACGTAAACGGCGGCTCGATCTCGATC
Source organism: uncultured Nisaea sp. (assembly GCF_963974195.1). Classification (NCBI taxonomy): domain Bacteria; kingdom Pseudomonadati; phylum Pseudomonadota; class Alphaproteobacteria; order Rhodospirillales; family Thalassobaculaceae; genus Nisaea; species uncultured Nisaea sp. The sequence goes on along the minus strand of NZ_CAXBDC010000024.1, from coordinate 35,711 downwards.
GGCCATCCCTACGGGATGACCGGCGCGCGCATGGTCGGGCACGCCCTGATCGAAGGAAAGCGCCGCGGCGCGAAATATGTAGTGACCACGATGTGCGTCGGCGGCGGAATGGGCGTCGCCGGGCTCTTTGAAGTGGCATAAGGGAGCAGGAAAATGGACTTGAATTTCACCCCGGAGGAACAGGCGTTCCGTGAAGAGGTACGCGCCTTCCTGCAGTCCGATCTCCCGGACGATATCCGGGCCAAGATGAAGGGCGGAAAACGCCTGGTCAAAGACGATCATTTCCGCTGGCACCAGGCGCTGTCGAAGCGCGGCTGGCTGGCCACGAACTGGCCGAAGGAATATGGCGGCCCCGGCTGGACGCCCGTGCAGAAGCATATCTTCGACGAGGAATGCTATTCCGCGGGCGCCCCGCGCATCCTGCCCTTCGGCGTCAACATGGTCGCCCCGGTGATCATGAAGTTCGGCAGCCAGGAGCAGAAGGACTATTACCTGCCGCGCATCCTCGACCTGACCGACTGGTGGTGCCAGGGCTATTCCGAACCCGGCTCCGGCTCCGACCTTGCCTCCCTGCGCTGCAGCGCGAAACGCGAAGGCGATCATTATATCGTCAACGGCCAGAAGACCTGGACCACGCTCGGCCAGTATGCGGACCACATCTTCTGCCTGGTCCGCACCGATCCGGATGCGGCCAAGCCCCAGCAAGGCATCTCCTTCCTGCTGATCGACATGAAGACGCCGGGCATCACCGTCCGCCCGATCATCCTGCTCGAAGGCGAGCATGAGGTGAACGAGGTCTGGTTCGACGATGTGAAGGTGCCCGCAGAAAACATCGTTGGCGAGGAGAACAAGGGCTGGACTTACGCCAAGTATCTGCTGACCCATGAGCGCACCGGCATCGCCAATGTCGGCGCCTCCAAGGCCGGTCTGCTGCATCTGAAGGCGATCGCCCGCGACCAGATGAAGAACGGCCGCCCGCTGCTCGAGGATCCGCTGTTCCGCAATCGCCTCGCCAAGGTGGAGATCGACCTGCTGGCGCTGGAAATGACCAATCTCCGCGTACTGGCCGAAGTCCAGTCCGGCGGCGCACCGGGTCTCGAAAGCTCGATCCTGAAGATCCGGGGCACCGAAATCCGCCAGGAGATCACCGACCTCAGCCGCCGTGCCCTCGGCCCCTACGCGCTGCCGTTCCAGTCGGAAGCGCTTGACGAGGGCTTCAACGGTGAGCCTGTCGGCCCCGATTACGCGGCGCCGAAGGCCCAGCAATATTTCAACATGCGCAAGCTCAGCATCTATGGCGGATCGAACGAGATCCAGAAGAACATCATCGCCAAGGCCGGGCTCGGACTCTAAGGGATCAGGAACATGGATTTTTCGCTCAGCGAAGAGCAGCGGATGCTCAAGGACACGGTCGAGCGCCTGGTACGCGAGACCTATGATTTCGAAAAGCGGCAGAAGATTTCCGAGTCAGAGGAAGGCTTCTCCCGCGAGGTCTGGGGCCAGCTTGCCGAACTCGGCCTGCTCGGCGTGCCGTTCCCGGAAGATTTCGGCGGCCTCGGCGGCGGCGGCATCGATCTGATGATCGTCGGTGAGGCAATAGGCCAGGGCCTGGTTGTCGAGCCCTATCTCTCGACCGTGGTGCTCGGCGGCGGGCTGGTCGAACTGCTCGGCTCCGATGCCCAGAAGGAAGAGATCCTCGGTGCTGTTGTCGGCGGCGAGAAACTGCTGGCCTTCGCCCATGGCGAGCCGGACGGCCGCTACGAGACAGCCCATGTCCGGGCCACGGCCGAGAAAGTCGGCGGCGGCTGGAAGCTCACCGGACGCAAGTCCGTGGTGCTCAATGGCGGCGAGGCAGACACCCTGATCGTTTCCGCCCGCGTCAGCGGCGCCCATGACGACGAGGACGGCATCGGCCTGTTCCTGGTCGACAAGGGGGCGGCGAACATGAAGCTGCACAGCACGCCGGCTATCGACGGCACCCGTGTCGCCGAAATCGCGCTCGACGGCGTCGAGGTTGGCGCGGACGCGGTCCTCGGCACGCCGGGCGCCTGTTTCCAGGCCATCGAGGAAGTTCTCGCCCGGGCCATCATCCTGCTCTCCGGAGAAGCCGTCGGAGCCATGAACATGGCGGTCGATACAACGGTCGAATATCTGAAGACCCGCAAGCAGTTCGGCAAGGCTCTCAGCCAGTTCCAGGTGCTGCAGCACCGGGCCGTCGAGATGCGGATCGCACTTGAGGAAGCCCGTTCGCTGGCCATCCTGGCCGCTGCCCGTCTGGGCGAGCCCCGGGACGTGCGTGAGCTTGCCGTGAGTGCCGCCAAGTCCGGCATCGGCCGTCACGCCCGCTTCGTCGGCGAGCAGGCCATCCAGTTGCATGGCGGCATCGGCATGACCTGGGAAGTCCCGGTCGCGCATTATGCCAAGCGGCTGGTTATGCTCGACCACCTGTTCGGCGATACCGATCACCACCAGGAACGCTTCGCCATCCTGGCCGACGCGGCGGCCTAAGCGCTCCGCGTATCCCGATATAGGCCCGTCATCCCCCCTTCGTCGTCCCGTTCCTTCTTCGTCATCCCGTCGAAGGACGGGACCCAGGGGATGACTGGCCGTGCTCCACGATCACTGGGCCCCGGCCTGCGCCGGGGTGACGAACGGGAGCGGGATGACAGTTTTGTTTAGGTTAGCGGCAACGGCCCATCCAGCGGTGACAGCCGCACCGTAATTGCGTAAACCGGAGCTCCCTTCTTCTGACCGGATGCTCCCATGTTCTCCGCCATCATCTTCGACTGCGACGGCGTCCTCATCAATTCAGAGTCGATACTCCGGACCTACTACAGAGGCTTCCTCGCCAGGCTCGGGCTGCATTACGATCCGCACGCCTACAGCAAGCGCTTCAAGGGCAAGGCCTGGCCGCAATTCGCGGAACTGGTCGAGCAGGAATATCTGGAAACCTTCGGCAAACCGCTGCCCGCAGGCAGCTATGACGGCGTCAAGGACGGAACCTGGGCGGAGTATCAGCGCGCGCTGAAACCCACCGACGGCATCGAGGCCCTGCTGGACAGCATCACACGCCCCAAGGCCGTCGCCTCGAACAGCCACGCCGCCTCACTGGAACGCAAGCTGCGCCACACCGGCCTCTACAAGCATTTCGCTCCGCACGTGATCTCCCTTGAGGATGTCAAGAACGGCAAGCCCGCGCCCGACATGTTCCTCTTCGCCGCCGCGCAACTCGGCGCCGCCCCCGGAGAATGCCTCGTCATTGAGGATAGCGTGACGGGCGTCACCGCCGGAGCGGCGGCCGGTATAACGGTCTGGGGCTATGTCGGGGAAAGCGGCGGCGATCCGGACCTGCCCGACATGCTGCGGGAGGCCGGCGCAAGCGAGATCTTCTCCCATCACGATGCGCTCCGGCAGCGCCTCGGCTGAGCTCTTTCTGTACGGTGCGATGACGGACGAGCATGTGTTCCCTGGGTCCCCACGTGCGTGGGGATGACGGCTGGGGAGGAGAGACCTCACACAAAATTCGTCATCCTCGCGAACGCGGGGACCCAGGGATCGTAGAATCAACCCTGCGACAAACAGGCAAAAAGAACGGCTGTCCCTTCCATGTCTCAACCATGCAGCCCTTCGTCTACATCCTTGCGAGCAAGCGGAACGGGACGCTCTATACCGGAGTGACCTCGGATCTTGCCGGCAGGGTATCCCAGCACCGATCAGGCAACGTGCCCGGTTTCACCGCCCGGTACGGCGTGCGGACGCTTGTTTATTTCGAACAACACGTCTCGATGGACAGCGCGATCAGGCGTGAACGGCAGGTGAAGAAATGGCGGCGGCGCTGGAAGCTCGAGATGATCGAACGCCACAACCCGCGATGGCACGATCTCTATGCACACCTGTTTTAAAGGCTCAGTCCTTCGATCTTCCGGGTTCCCGCATGCGCGGGGATGACGGTTGAGGGAGAGCTGGTCCCCATACAAAAATCCGTCATCCCCACGCACGTGGGGACCCAGGGATCACAGGGTAATCTCTGCTGAGACATGAACGGTAAATGAAGGAGTAATCGGCGCGCGGGGCTATCGATTGAGGAAGAGTTATCCCTACCCCAACTCCATCTCAGCCATTGCGATGCGGGCATCGTGGAAGCGCGGGTTCAGGGCGAGGCATTGCTCGTAGCAGGTCCGGGCATGGTCCTTGTTGCTGGCGGCATCGAAAACCTGGCCAAGGGTGAACCACGGCTCCGGATCGGAGGGGTTGAGATAGATGGCGCGGTTCAGGGCGGTAGCGGCGGGTTCCAGCCAGCCTGCTTCGAAGCAGGTCATGCCGAGCTGGCGCTGGTGATCCGCGTCCGCCGGATCAAGCAGGGCGGCCTGGCCAACCAGCTGGGCGGCCTCGTCATGCCGGCCGTTCTGCATCGCCAGGATGCTCTTGACGTGGAGCGAGCGCGGGCTTTCCGGCTGGTCTTTCGTGACCCGCCGATAAAGGTTTTCCAGCCGTGCCGTGCCAATATTCACCACCCGCCCCACTCGGGACGAGCTGTCTTGCGAGGTTCGTTCCATGACGGAACCACCTTACCCTGCCTCGGCCGATAGCACCACCGGAGAGCGTCAGGCATCCAAAATCCGGCCCGCAACGGCGTCCAGCTTGGCGACCAGTTCCGGGTCGCGCGCGTCAGGATGCGTGATCAGGGCATATTGCAACGCATTGTCGCCGCCCTGCTCGTCCACTTCAGGCCGCTTCGCCAGCATCGGGACAACGGCCCGCACAAGGTCGCGGGCCTTTTCCGCGTTACCGGTCAGCACCTTGATGACCTGCTCGACCGTCACGCTGTCATGCTCCGGATGCCAGCAATCATAGTCGGTGACCATGGCAACGGTGGCATAGGGGATCTCCGCCTCGCGGGCCAATTTGGCTTCCGGCATGTTGGTCATGCCGACCACATCACAGCCCCAGGAACGGTACAATGTGCTCTCCGCGAAGGTCGAGAATTGCGGGCCTTCCATACAGATATAGGTCCCGTTCACGCTGTGCGGCAGGCCAAGCGTCCTGCAAGCCTCGACCAGTGCCGCCTGGAGCCTTTCGGCGACCGGATGGGAGAAGGAAACATGGGCGGCGCATCCGTTCGTGAAGAACGTCTTCTCGCGGGCGAAGGTGCGGTCGATGAACTGGTCGATCAGCACGAAATGGCCCGGCGCGTATTCTTCCTTCAACGATCCGACGGCGCTGAGCGAGATGATGTCCGTCACCCCGGCGCGCTTCATCGCGTCGATATTGGCCCGGTAGTTGATCCCGCTCGGGTTCAGCTTGTGGCCACGCCCATGGCGCGGCAGGAAGACCAGTTTCTGGCCATCCAGTTCTCCAAAGAGAAGTTGATCGGACGGCGTCCCGAAGGGCGAGGAGACCTCCTCCCAGCGCGTATTGGAAAGGCCGTCTATCTCGTAAATCCCACTGCCACCGATAAAGCCGAGAACCGCGTCACGCGTCAGTGCCGTCATGGGATGCAACCTTTCTGCAGAAATTATTCGGCTCTCTGCCTAACGGATGGCCGCGCCGTTGCCAACGGCAAAACGCCTCCGGAGGGGGCAGGCTTTCCCGGAACGCGATGACCGGACCACCAGGAGACCAGGAAAGATTCAGCAGAGCTCTGCTTCAAGCCCCCCGCATCCGGGGCCCTTCACCCGTAAGCACCGCTTTTATGAGAAGAAAAATTGATGTTGATCAATTTAAAAGGCTCCCCGATAACTCTCTATTAGGGATTTTAGCTTAACTATATGGAATTGAGTCCACGTAGTGTTACCCGGATGGCCCGGCCCAGCCATATGGAGCGCTACTTCCGGAGTTTTGAAACAGACTTCCAGCGCAGCAGCAGGCAGGCATCGGGCCAAAACTTTCCCTCCTATCCCGCCAGTCCACGCAGCAGCCCCATTGCACGAAGACTCCTTCGTTGACGAGCGCCATGAACCTGTATCTCGATCGTTTTTTTGCCCCGATCCAAGAGGCTTTTGAGCCAGCCAATGCCCTGCCAGGGACCTATAGCCCCGGCCTCGTGGCGCTGTCAGTATTCATTGCGGTTATAGCGGCGATTGTCGCCCTGTCGACCTCCGCCCGCATTGCCGCGGCAAAAAGCAAACGCGCGCGCGCCGCCTGGCTGACCGCGGGTGGCGGCTGCATGGGCGGCGGTATCTGGGGCATGCATTTTGTCGGCATGCTCGCCTTCTCCCTGCCCTGCGGTATTTCTTACGATCCGCTCATCACGCTCATCTCCATGGTGCCCGGGATGCTCGCCAGCACGGTCTCCCTGCTGGTGATCAGCCGGGGCGACAGGATCACATTCCGCGAACTCTCCATCGGCGCCGTTCTGCAAGGCGGCGGCATCGGCGCCATGCATTATGCCGGAATGGCCGCGATGCGGCTCGATGCCCTGCTCCTGTATGATGTCTATACGGTCGCGCTCTCGGTTCTGGTTGCCGTTGTCCTGGCCTTTGTCTCTCTTGGCATTCTCGTCCTGCTCCGCAGCGTGGATGCGTTCCGGCCACTGGCCATTCCGGTTGCCGCGATCGTCATGGGCTGCAGCGTCGCCGGTATGCATTACACGGCGATGCAGGCAGCCCTGTTCTTTCCCCTGACCAACGTGCTCGGGACGGAAAGCACCCTTGATCCGACGACCATGGCCATTGTCATCACGCTGCTGGTGGTCTGTTTTGGTGCCGCCACACTGGCCGCCGCCTTCGCCGGCAGGCAGTTCGAGACAGCTTCGGAACTCAGACAGGAAATCGATCGCCGGGCGGTCCTGGAGCTGGAGGCGCGGGCCAACCATGCCCGCCTCCAGGCCATCATGGACAATATCGATGCCGGTATCGTGACCATCAACCAGCAGGGCACCATCCTGCACTGGTCCCCGGGCGCGACGGCGACTTTCGGATACACGCTCGAAGAAGTCCTCGGGCAGAACATCTCGATGATCATGCCGGCGGAGCATTCGGACAATCATGACAATTATCTCGCACATTACCTGCAGACCGGTGAGCGAAAGATCATAGGCATCGGCCGGGAAGTCACCGGCCGCCGCAAGGATGGCAGCCCCGTACCGATCGATCTCGCCATCAGCGAGACCCAGCTTGAGGGCAAGCCGCTCTATATCGGCGTGATGAACGATATCACCGAGCGCAAGCAAAACCATGCCGAACTCGTGCAGGCCCGCGAGGAAGCCGAGGCCGCCAACAAGGCCAAGTCACTGTTCCTCGCGAATATGAGCCACGAGATCCGGACACCGCTCAACCCGATCATCGGCATGGCGCACCTGCTCCTCAGGACCAATCTCGACCGGATACAGTCGGAATATGCCCGGAAGATCCACCAGTCCGGCGGTCACCTGCTGAAGATCATCAATGATATTCTCGACTTCTCGAAGGTCGAGGCCGGCGAGCTTGTCCTGGAGGAAACCGACTTCGAGCTTGATGAGATCCTGGAAAGCATTTCCTCGGTCGTGGCCGAACGCAGCGCCGCCAAGTGTCTGGAGTTGATCTTTGAAGTCCCGACGGATCTGCCGCGCAATTTTCGCGGCGATCCTCTCCGCCTCAGCCAGATCCTGATCAATCTGGCGAACAACGCCGTCAAATTCACCGAAACCGGTGAAGTCTGCATCGCCACCAAACTGCTGGAAAAATCGGAAACCTCGGCCCTCTTGCGGTTCTCCGTCCGCGATACCGGTATCGGCATCACCGACGAGCAATTGAAGAAACTGTTCCGTTCCTTCCAGCAGGCGGACGAGTCGACCACACGCAAGTTTGGCGGAACCGGCCTTGGGCTTGCCATCTCGCAAAGGCTCGCCGGTATGATGGGCGGAACCGTTCAGGTCGAGAGCGAGCCCGGCAAAGGGACCACATTCTGGCTCGATCTCCGACTGGAGCTGGCGGAGCGATCAAGCGCAAAGCGCCTGTCGAGCCGTGATCTCCGGGGCCGTAAAGTCCTTGTCGTTGAAGACAATGCATCGGCAAACCACGCCATTTGCGAGATGCTGAAATCGATGTCCTTCGTGGTCGAAAGCGTCGATAACGGCCCGGCGGCAATCGAGCTGGTCAGGAGCGGCGCCCATTTCGATCTTGTTTTCGCGGACTGGCGCATGCCGGAGATGGACGGGATAGAAACAATCCGTCATTTGCGGCGAGAAAACCTGTCGGGCAAGAAAACCGGTTATGTCCTGGCCACGGCCTATGGCCGCGACGATGTGATGAATGCCGCGGCAGAGGCCGAGATCGACGAGATCCTGATCAAGCCCCTCAACCCGTCCGAGCTGTTCAATTCCGCGCTCCGGGTCCTGCGGCATGATCCCGTGGAGGCCAACCCCAAACACCCCTCCGGCGCCAGCAACCCCGTGCCGCTGTTCCTCGCCCGCCGCCGTATCCTTGTCGTCGAGGACAATGAGCTGAACCGGGACGTGGCTCTCGGCCTGCTGCGCGCCTTTGGCGCCACACCTGAAATCGCGGAAAATGGTGCCGAGGCTGTCGCTCTCGTGGAAAGCACCCAATATGACGCCATCCTCATGGATATCCAGATGCCGGTCATGGACGGATTTACCGCTACACGCGAAATCCGCCAGCGTTTCCCGGATTGGCCGGTGCCCATCGTCGCGATGACCGCGAATGCCCTGAGCGGTGACAGGGAGCGTTGCCTGGAAGCCGGCATGGATGACCATATCGCCAAGCCGATCGACCCGGACATTCTCTATTCCGTTCTGCATCGCGTTCTTGGCATTGAAGGGGCGCTTTCGCACACTCTGCCCTCCCAGGACAATGACAGCCAGACCGGTCCCGGCTTCGACCTGCATGACAGTATTGACGTCGAGACGGGGCTCAAGCGGGTCCTGGGGGACCGGCAGGAATATGCCCGGATGCTTGCCCGTTTCCTTGAAGGCCAGTCATCAGCCGTTCATCGCATAACCGAGGCCCTTGCGGCCGGCGACACTGAAACCGCCGAGCGGGAAGCCCATACAGCACGGTCTGTCGCCGGAAATATCGGCGCCCTGTCGCTCTCCGAAGCGGCGCGCGCTCTGGAAACGGCTATCAGGGAACAGGCCGGCGCAGGCGACATCACGGAGCGGCTCGACCGGTTCTCGGCGGAACTGGAGCCGATTCTGGCCTCGCTGGAAGCCGCCGAGCTGTCCATTCTTCCGGATCATCAGAACGGCACGGAGACGGAAGCAACCGAGGCCGGGCACGCTGCTCTTGCCCAGCTTATCGCACTGCTTGCGGACGACGATGCCGAAGCTCAGGACGTACTGGCAGAACAAGGTGCCGCGCTGCGTCCGATTCTGGGCGGCGTCCGGTTCTCGGAAGTCGAAGCCGCGATCGGCCGCTTCGATTTCGAACAGGCGCATTCGATCTGTGCCGCAGTGGAAACCACCTCTCCAGCGAGGCAATGACCGGAAGAATGATGGATACGACCTCCCGCCTCAGAACCATCCTCGTCATCGACGACACGCCGGACAATCTGGCTTTGATGAGCCGCCTTCTGAAAGACCGTTACAAGGTGAAGATCGCGAACTCCGGACAGCGCGGCCTGACCATAGCGGCGGCGGATCCCCAGCCGGATCTCATTCTTCTCGATGTGATGATGCCGGAGATGGATGGCTACGAGGTTTGCCGCCGCCTGAAAGCGGATCCGGCCACGCGCGACATTCCAATCGTCTTCCTGACCGCCCGCAGCAACCAGGAAGACGAGCATTACGGCCTCGACCTTGGGGCGGTGGACTATATCTCCAAGCCGATCAGCCCGCCGATCGTGCTGACCCGCGTCCGCAATCACCTGCAGCTGAAGCGGGCCGCCGATGTGCTGCGCGACCAGAACAGCTATCTGGAAAGCGAAGTCCGCCAGCGTACGGAGGATATCAGGGCCATCCGCGACGCCACGATTGTCGCACTCGCGTCACTTGCCGAAACACGGGACAATGAGACCGGGAACCATATTCGCCGCACGCAGGACTATGTAAAGGTGCTCGCCGAAGCACTCAGGGAGCATCCGCGGTTCTCGGACTTTCTCCAGCCCGAGACAATCGACCTGCTGTACCGCTCCGCGCCGCTGCACGATATCGGAAAAGTCGGTGTGCCGGATTCGGTCCTGCTGAAACCCGGCCGCCTCACGCCCGAAGAGTTCGAGGTGATGAAGACCCATACCACGCTTGGCCACGAGGCCCTGGTGCGGGCGGAGACGGTTGCCGGATCGGGAGACGAGCGGTCATTCCTGCGCCTGGCCCGGGAAATTGCCCTGACCCACCACGAACGCTGGGACGGCACAGGATACCCGCAAGGGCTGGCAGGGGACGATATCCCCATTACGGGCCGTGTGATGGCTGTAGCGGACGTCTATGACGCCCTGATCTCCAAACGGGCCTACAAGCCCGCCTTCCCGCACGAGACGGCCGTGGAGGAGATCCGGAAGGGCAGTGGCACCCAGTTCGATCCCGACATTGTAGAGACCTTCCTTGCCCTGACAGACCGGTTCCAGGAAATCGCCGCCTCTCACGCTGACTAAGCTGTTTCCGGGACTAAACTATTTCCGGCTGACCCATTATTGCTGAAATGAAAAAAGGCCGCGTCTGCTGACGCGGCCTTTTTTAGCAACAATGTCTGGATGCTTAATGCACGTTGGCCCAGATCTTCCGCTTGGAAGCATAGAACAGGCCGCTAGCGACGATCAGGAACAGGATCACTGCGACACCGGTCCGCTTGCGCGCTTCCAGGTTCGGCTCGGCCGCCCAGGTCAGGAATGTCGTTACATCCTTGGCCATCTGCTCGATTGAAGCCTTGGTGCCGTCCGAATAGGTCACGCCATCTTCATAGAGCGGCTGCCCCATGGCGATCTGGTGACCCGGGAAGGCCTTGTTGTAGTGCATGCCGTCCGCGACGTGGACACCTTCCGGCGCCTCGCCATACCCGGTCAGGACGCCGTAAATGTAATCCTCGAACCCGGCACGCGCCTCGACGATGAGGGACAGGTCCGGCGGCAGGGCGCCGCCATTACCGGCCCGTGCGGCCTTATCGTTCGGGAACGGCGGAACGAAGCGATCCGACGGGGTGCCGGCGCGGGTGAACATCTCACCATCGTCGTTCGGGCCATCGACAACTTCATATTCGGCCGCGATCGCTTTCACTTCCTCTTCCGAATAGCCGAGATCGGCCAGATTCCGGAAGGAGATGAAGTTCAGCGAGTGGCAGGTCGAGCAGACTTCCCGGTAGACCTGGAGGCCGCGCTGTGCGGCCGCCCGGTCGAAGGTGCCGAACAGGCCTGAGAAGGACCAGTCCTGCTTTTCCAGGTGAATGGCCTCACCAGAGGCATGCGCCGCCGGACCATTCATGGCGAGAGCCGCGAAAGCAACCGTCGCCGCGATCAGAGATTTCATACCCATTATGCTTTCTCCTTCGCAGCAGCAGGCGCGGCGGCAGGTCCACCAGAGCCGCCGAGCACGGATTCACTGATGCTCTTCGGCAGCGGTTTCGGTGTCTCGAAGATCGAGAGCAGCGGAAGCGCAACGAGGAAGTAGAAGAAGTAATAGACCGTGGCGATCCGGGACGCGGTGACGTACCAGCCTTCGGCCGGCTTGCCGCCGAGCCATGTCAGCGCGATGCAGTCAACGAACAGCAGCCAGAAGAAGATCTTGAAGACCGGCCGGAAGCTGCCGCTGCGCACCGGAGACCGGTCGAGCCAGGGCAGGATGAACAGAACCGCGATGGCACCGAACATGGCCAGCACGCCGAACAGCTTGTCCGGAACCGCGCGCAGGATCGCGTAGAACGGCAGGAAGTACCATTCAGGTACGATGTGCGCCGGTGTGACCAGCGGGTTGGCCGGAATGTAGTTGTCCGGATGGCCCATGAAGTTCGGCGCGAAGAACACGAAGAAGGCGAACGGGATCAGGAAGACGAAGAGGCCGAACGCATCCTTGACGGTGTAGTACGGATGGAACGGGATCGTGTCCTGCGGGCCCTTCACGTCGATACCCAGCGGGTTGTTCGAGCCGAAACGGTGCAGCGCGATGATGTGCAGCACGACGACCGCGAAGATCACGAACGGCAGCAGGTAATGCAGCGCGAAGAACCGGTTCAAGGTCGGGTTGTCGACGGAGAAACCGCCCCACAGCCAGGTGACGATATGCTCGCCGACGATCGGTATAGCGGAGAACAGGTTGGTGATGACGGTGGCGCCCCAGAAGCTCATCTGGCCCCAGGGAAGCACGTAGCCCATGAAGGCGGTTGCCATCATCAGCAGCATGATCACCACGCCCAGCATCCAGAGCAGCTCACGCGGGGCCTTGTAGGACCCGTAATACAGACCGCGGAAAATGTGGATGTAGACGGCGATGAAGAAGAAGCTGGCGCCGTTCATGTGAATGTAGCGAATCAGCCAGCCCGAATTGACGTCGCGCATGATGCGCTCGACGGAATTGAAGGCATAGTCAACATGCGGCGTGTAGTGCATGGCGAGCGTGATGCCCGTGACCAGCATGATGACCAGCATGATGCCGGCCAGCGAGCCGAAGTTCCACCAGTAGCTGAGGTTCTTCGGGGTCGGATATTCGTGCGCCTCATGGTGCAGGAAACTGAAGATCGGCAGACGGTGATCAACCCACCGGACAACCGGATTGGTAAAATTAGCAGTGCTCATCGATCACGCTCCTCAACCGATTTTAATCGCGGTGTCGCCGGTAAAGACGTATGGCGGCACGGCAAGGTTCAGCGGTGCCGGGCCTTTGCGAATCCGTCCGGAGCTGTCGTAATGAGATCCATGGCACGGGCAGAACCAGCCATCGTAATCGCCGCGCGGCTCGGTCGTCTTCTGACCAAGCGGAACGCAACCAAGATGGGTGCAGATCCCGACCAGGATCAGCCATTCCGGCTTCTGCACGCGATCGGCGTCCGGTGTCGGGTCTCGCAACTCGTCGAGATCGACATCCTTTGCCTCTTCGATTTCCTTCGCCGTGCGATGACGGACAAAGACCGGCTTGCCGCGCCACACGACAGTGATCGACATGCCTTCCTCGACCCCGGAGATATCAACCTCCGTGCTCGAGAGAGCCAGCGTGTCGGCCGCCGGGTTCATTTGGTTGATGAACGGCCAAGCCGCGGCCGCGATACCAATCGCGCCAACCGCGCCACTGGCGACATTGATAAAGTCGCGCCGTGTCGCGCCTTCTTCTACCTCAGCCATTGTAAATCAGCACCTCTCGCCCACTTATTGATTCGTCAAGGAACTTATATCGTCCCCCGCCGCTGTGAGTGCGACACAGGGTCGCGCGTTACCCGCAGGCAAAAATCCTGCTCTGACGCTATTGCATCGTCCTATACTGCACCCAGAAACCAATTGCAAAGCCTCCCTAGCCTCCTGTCAGCAATAGGCCCCTGCCCGTGCGAATAGCGCTGTATCAACCGGATATCCCACAAAATACCGGTACCATTCTCCGTCTGGCCGCCTGTTTCGGGTTTCCCGTCGACATAATCGAGCCTTGCGGCTTCGCCCTGAGCGATGCCCGGATGCGCCGCGCCGGCATGGATTATATCGATCATGTGGACTGGATGCGGCATAATTCATGGGAGCGTTTTCTGGAGCAGAGAACAGCCGGGCGCCTGATTCTCCTGACCACAAAAGCCGATACCGCGCTGCAGGATTTTACCTTCAAGGCGAACGACATATTGCTGTTCGGCCGGGAATCCGCCGGCGTGCCGGAAGAGGTTCACACTCACGCAGATGCCCGCATCGCCATTCCGATGCAGAGCGGGCTCAGATCCCTCAATCTCGCGGTCAGCGCTTCCATTGCTGCCTGGGAAGCGTTACGGCAAACCGGATTTGAACATGCTGCCCCGCCCGACCAGATGGCGAATAAAGCGAAACCTGCATGACGGTGTTTCCGGATCGTCTTCAAGCATTCTGCAAGAAAACCCGCCTCCTTCATTTCCTTCCCCCGCAGATCCTCTCTGCAAGGGCAAGGGAGAGACAATATCGGTTAACCTGATTTTAGCCGAATCGCACCTATTCTTGCCTCTAACGCAGTCCAAACCTTGACATTCCAGGCGCAGCAACCATCCTAAACTCATGGCCAGGCAAAAAGAATTCGACCGATCCGAAGTCCTCGAGAAAGCAATGCAGGCTTTCTGGCGGCGCGGATACGAGGCCACGTCCGTGCAGGATCTGGTCGACGCGACCGGCATCAACCGGGGTTCGATGTACGATACCTTCGGTGACAAGCGCGGTCTCTTTCAGGCCTCGGTCGATTATTACATTTCAAATGTCAGCGCCAAACGCCTCAGCAAGATGATCGAGACGGAATCGGCCCTGGAGGCGATCCGCACCTATTTCGAGGATCTGATCGCGTTTTCCGTCGGAGATGGCCGCAAGCTCGGCTGCCTGATCACCAATTCCGTGGTGGAACTCGCCCCGCACGACCCCGTCATCGGCGGAATACTTCGCGACAGCTTCGCCCGGGTTGAAGAAATTTTCCACCAGACCCTCCGGCGGGCGCAGAGCGAAGGCGAAATCTCCCCAAAGGTCGACGCCCGGGCAGTGGCTCGCTTCCTGACGGCGACCACGAACGGCATTCGTGTATTCGCACGCGCCGACGCGAATGCCGAAACCTTGCGCGATGTGGTCAGCAGCGCACTATCCGTCATCGAAGGCCAGCAGCCCGACCTTCCGGTCGCTGCCGAGTAAGCTCCTCCCGCTTCATCCCCCAGCACCCCGCGCCCGCACATCCCCAGGACACGTTTTCTTGAGGCGTAACTATTCATATTGCATTCTGGAACATCCGTTCCATATTTAATCTCATCGAATTCAGCCACGGGAAAACATCCATGACACAGCTCACACCGCTCTTTCCGCGCCAGCAGGTTCCAGCCCTTTCCGTCGATACAGTCGGCGGCGGAAGCTGGAGCCTTGCCGATGCAAAACCGGAAAACTTCACCCTGATTGTTGTCTATCGCGGCCTGCACTGCCCGATCTGCGGCATGTATCTGAAGGACCTCGACCGCAAGCTCGCCGACTTCAAGGAACGCGGCGTCGAGGTTATCGCGCTGTCCAGTGACGATGCCGACCGTGCCCGGCAGTCCAGGGAAGACTGGAAACTGGAGAACCTGACACTCGGGTACGGCCTGACTCTCGACAAGGCGCGGGAATGGGGTCTGTATATCTCCTCCGGACGCGGCAAGACCTCTGTCGGTATCGAAGAGCCGAAGCTGTTCGTCGAGCCGGGCCTGTTTCTTGTCCGGCCGAACGGCGAGCTCTATTTCGCCAGCATCCAGACCATGCCGTTCGCCCGCCCGGATTTCGCGGCCATCCTGAAGGCGCTCGATTTCGTGCTGGCGAACAATTATCCGGGTCGCGGCGAAATTGTCGATCACCTGGCTCAAGCAGCCGAGTAACGACAAGCAGGGGAAGCCTGTCCATGGCTTCCCCTCTCTTGCACACCCGAATTTGGCTGGCACCGGCACCGGGCTTGGGCTACTAGGGCTGCGTGACAAATCATCCGCTAAAGACACTCCGTTTCCGTGCCGAAGCCACCCTTGTGGGCGGGCTGCTTTTCGTGATCCGCCAGCTGCCGCTCACGGTTTCTTCCTGGATCGGCGGAAAAGTGCTGCAGATCGTGGGGCCCTTTCTGCCCGCGCACCGTACCGCCCGCACCAATCTGGAGCGTGCTTTCCCGGAAAAGGATCCGGGCGAGATCGCCGGCATTCTGCGGGGCATGTGGGATAATCTCGGTCGCACCGCCGCCGAATACCCGCACCACGACACCATAAAGGCCGAGGCCGGCACGCGCCTTGAAGTCCATGGTGGAGAGTTGCTTGAAGACATAGCGGCCAACCCGCGCCCCGCCGTCTTCTTCTCCGCCCATATGGCGAACTGGGAGGTCCTGCCGATCGCATCGGCTCTCAGGGGGCTTCCGGTGAACCCGGTATTCCGGCGGCCGAACAATCCCTACATGAGCGACCTGTTCGAAGCCCGGAGGCCGCACCCGGACGTGCAACTGGTCGCCAAGGGGCCGCGTGCCGCGCGGGAGTTGCTGAAAATCCTGAAGCAGAACCGGTCCGTTGCCCTGCTGATCGATCAGAAATTGCGGGAGGGCATCCCCGCCACCTTCTTCGGGCGGAAGGCCATGACACCCAGCGCCTTTGCCGAATTTGCCCAGATGCTCGACTGCGACATCTATCCGACCCGGGTCGAGCGGCTGCCCGGCGCCCGGTTCCGGGCAACGATCTACCCGCCGCTGGCAAAGCCGGACACGGCCGACCGGAAAGAGGCTGTGCGCCTTCTGACCCAGACGGCAACCAGCATGATCGAAGACTGGATCCGTGAACGGCCGTCGGAATGGTTCTGGGTACACCGGCGCTGGCCGGATTAAAACGACGCCACGCTAAGCCTGCATGTCCCCCTGCATATCCCTGGCGACTGTCACCAGAAGCGTTTCCAGGTCGTCCTTCGAGACTGGCTTCAAGACGACGCCATTCCACCCTCCCGGCCCGACCTTGAGCGATCCGGGCTGCAGCACATCCGCAGTCCAGGCAAAGATGCGGGCGGGCTTGTCCCGCGCCACATCCTGTGCACGGATCTGCCGGGCCGCTTCCACACCGTCCATCACCGGCATATGCACATCGAGCATGATCAGGTCATAGGGACCGGCTTGCGCCTTCTCCACGGCCTCGGCGCCATTCTCGGCAAGCTCCACCGTGCATCCGAAGCGCTTCAGAAGCTCGCTGACGACTTCACGATTGATCATCGCGTCATCGGCCACCAGAACATGAAAGCCATATGCAGCCGCACTTTCCGCGGGCTCTGCCTCGGCACCTGCGGGCGCCTCCTCCAAGAGATCCGAATAATCCTCGACCTCGATCGTTGCGATAAACCGGGAGCCTTTTCCGGGCTCGCTGGTGACGGACACGCCGCCGCCCAGCGCTTCCGCAAGGCTTTTGGTAATCGGAAGCCCCAACCCCGTCCCGCCGAAACGGCGTGAAATCGAATTGTCCGCCTGATCGAAGGGACTGAAAATCTGTGCCAGACGTTCCGGCTCAACCCCGATCCCCTCATCCTCGACCTGAATGCCGAGCAAGATCCGGCGCCCGTCGCGCTTTTCCCTGGTGACGGATATCCGGACGGCACCGTCTTGGGTGAATTTCACCGCGTTGCCCACCAGATTGTAGAGAATCTGGCGCACCCGCATCTGGTCGCTTTCGATCAGGCGCGGTGCATTTTCACTGTCGATGACGAGCCTGACCTTGTTCTCCAGTGCCTTATCGTGAAAGGCGGAGTCCAGACTCTCGATTTCGGAACGGAAATCAAACCGCTCCAGACTGATAGTGAGCTTGTCCGAATCTATCTTGGCGAAATCGAGAACGTCATTGATCAGGGCCAGAAGATGCCGGCTCGACCCGCTGATCCCCCGGACATATGCCTGGTGCTTTTCAACCGCATCATTCCTGCCATCCAGATCCAGCAACAGGTCCGCGTAACCGATAACGGCATTGAGAGGCGTGCGGAGCTCATGGCTCATATTGGCGAGGAACTCTGTTTTGGCCTTGGCCGCGGCTTCGGCATCCGCGCGTTTCGTCTCAAGGTCCCGGGTCAACTCTTCCAGAGCCGCGCGCATGCCATCGAGAGACTGGAACAGCAGCCCGATCTCGCCACCTTTGGGAATGACGACGGGAGCCTGCAGGTCACCTTTACCGATCCGGCCCGCCTCTTCCCGCAGCGCCTCGAAGGCGGAGAGGATCGGAAGCATGATCCAGCCATAGAAAAGACCGATATTGCCGGCGGCGATAACGATGCAAAACAGCACGGCGGAGAAAGTCGCGATTTCCGCCGTTCCCTGTTCGGAGCGGAGCAAGCGCTTGTTCTTCTCCATCCGCCCGATGATGGCATCGGCGTTGCTGTTGATCCGGCTTCGAATGTGGGCGCGCGCTGAATGGTCGGCGTCATGTGTTCCGGTCAATGCCCGCAAGCGCTGGAAAAAGGCGCTCATCTGTTGAAGCCGCCGCGTAAGCTCCGAATGCACACCGGCATTGAACAGATCACCCTCGTCCAGACTGCTCACGAACGACTCGGCTTTACCTTCTATAGCGTTCCATTGATGCGCGAACCTGTCATCAAACCGGCGGTCGTACTCTCCCACAATATCCTTCAGGGCAAGCACCGACTGCTCAAGCTCGGAGATTTCGCCAAGCTGCTCGGACGTCCGGTGAATTGCGAGAAATGACCATACAGCCACCGCTCCTGCCAATGTCAGCAGGAACATCGAAACCACTATGGCGATAAGAGACTGTCTCCGGATCATCTGAGCGTCTCTATCTGCATGCCCAGGATCTGCGCGTCCAGGTCACTCGAAGACCCCGACAGCTTCCGGAGAGACAGAACGCAGAGGCGCGCTATGCAGGAAGCCAAGCATGTTTGGTAATCCGCCATCCGGCGTTCCGCCTTGCGCCTCGGCGCGCCAGACCACAGCCTCTTCCATCAGCCGCACCAGATCCTGGGGCAACTCGACTGTAAGGCTGTGTTCCGGCCACAGATAGTCAACGAATGCCGGGTCCAGCCCGTACTTCTTCGTGATCATTTTCTTGGCCTCATCCGGATTGCTCTGCGCGAACGCCTCCGCCTTCAGAAGGGCCCGCATGAGTTCGGCCGTCTTGGCACTGTTCCCGGACAGCCAGTCATCGCGGCCAACCAGCAGGAAATAATAATACTGCCCCTCCTGCCCGGGATAACCGAGAGCCAGATCGCCGAGAGCTTCCCGTGCCTGATAGACATACGGCTCCCATGTCAGCCCGGCGGCCAGATCTCCGTTTGCAAGCCCCGTAACGATATCGCCCGGCTTCAGATCAACAATATTGAGGTCGGACAGACGCATGCCGTTAAGGGCGAGAAAACTCGCAAGAAAATATTCGCCGATACTGGACCGCGTGATTCCGACTTTTTTCCCGGCAAGGGATGCCACGCTCTGATCCACCTGATCCCTGCGTCCGACGAGCTTGGCCGTCCGGGACGTGGAGAGCGTGCTGACGATGCGCAGATCGGGAGATTTCAGGGCGTTCGCCACGAAGGACACGTGCGATCCGGTCGCGAACTGGATCTTGCCCTCCACGAGATCCCGGGTCGTCAGGGTTCCTGACTGATACATCCTGGCTTCGAAACCCGCAGATTCGATATAGCCGAGCTCATCGGCGAGCCAGAACAGTATCGCGGTTTTCGTGGCTCCGATAACCGGTTGGGCTGCGTGCACTGAGTATGTCCGGCCGCCAACAGCAAGAATGAAAACAAGCGCCGGAAACAAAATGAGGCATAGGCGTCTCATTCTTGATCCCCTTGTAAATTGACAGCGCCCGCAAACAGCCAACGCTGTGCAATGATCAACTGACCAACGATCAATTGACCCACACTGGGGTAAATACAGCTAAAAATTCGTTAAATTTCCGAAACACCAGTCCGGCTAGACAGGGCTTTCTTTCTGCGCCACATCGCCCGGCCCGAATTGCAGTGCGTGCAGATGCGCATAGAGACCGGCATCACCGATGAGTGCATCGTGGGTCCCGCTTTCGACCACGCGCCCGCCATCGAAGACATGGATCACGTCCGCGTGCTGGATGGTCGAAAGCCGGTGGGCAATGACGATGGTTGTCCGCCCCTTCATCAAGACCTTCAGCGCATTCTGGATCTGCCGCTCGGACTCGGTATCCAGCGCGCTGGTGGCCTCGTCCAGCAGCAGGATCGGCGCATCCTTCAGGATGGCCCTGGCAATCGCAAGCCGCTGACGCTGCCCGCCGGAGAGCTTCGTGCCCTGCTCGCCGATCACGGTTTCATAACCGTTCGGCAAAGCCATGATGAAATCATCCGCCGCCGCCGCACGGGCCGCGGCCCGCACTTCCTCATCGCTCGCGCCGAGCCGCCCAAAACGGATATTGTTGATGACGGAATCGTCGAACAGCACGACGTCCTGGCTGACGATGGCAAGCGCTTCGCGGACACTGTCGATGGTCACGGTCCGGATATCGAGCCCGTTGACCATGACGCTTCCGCCCGCCGGATCGTAGAAGCGGGGGATCATCGACAAGACCGTGCTCTTGCCCGCGCCCGAAGGCCCCACCAGCGCCGTGACCTTGCCGGCCGGCGCCTCGAAACTGACGCCATTGAGGGCCGCATCCGGCGTCACACCGCCTTCAACCGGTGCCGCCGCGCCATAGGTAAACCGGACGGCGTCGAACTTTACCGCTCCGGCGGCCCGGGGCAGTGGCCTGGCCCCCGGCGCGTTCTTGATCCTCGGCTCCTGATCAAGCAGCGCGAAAATCCTCTGGGCGGCTGCGAGCCCTTCCTGGAGATTGGTGTTGATCTTGCCCAGCGCCCGCAGCGGCTGATAGGCCATCAGGGTCGCCGCAATGAACGAGAAAAAGGCGCCCGGGGACGTGTGCCCCTCGATCACCCGCGCGCCGCCATAGGCGATCACCGCCGCCACGGCGACCCCGCCGAGAAAGTCAATGATCGGCTGCGGAGCTGCCTTGACCCGGACACCCCGGTAATTCAGCCGGAAGATCCGTTCCACCAGTCCCTGAATCCGGCCGGTCTCATTCTCCTCCAGACCAAAGGACTTGATCATCCGGATGCCCTGGAATCCCTGGGTCAGCAGGGTGGTCATCGCGCCCATTTCCATCTGCGTGTCGGCCGAGACCCGGCGCATCCGCTTGCCGAGCTGCCGGATCGGATAGGCCGAGAGCGGAGCGACGATGAAGGTGATGCAGGCCAGCATCCACTCCTGATAAAACATCACCGCGACCAGGAAAATGACGGAGAGTGTATCCCGTCCAAGCCCGACCAGAGCATTCGCCACCGCATTGCGCATCGCATTGATATCGAACGTGAAATGCGAGATCAGAGTGCCGCTGTGCCGGTCCTGGAACAGGCCGAGATCGAGATGGATCAGATGCCGGTAGAGCCGGGCCTGGGTATCCGCGACCACACGCTGGCCGACATAGCCGACGAGCACTTCCTGCACATAGGTCGCAACGCTCTTTACGAAGAAGGTCGCAACCACGGCACCGGCGACCAGCCAGAGCACCGACAGATCCTTTTCGATGAAAATCTTGTTCACCATCGGGTCCATCAGCCAGGCCGATGCGGCGGTCGCGCCGGCGACCAGCACCATGCAGATGACCGCGAGGATCAATCGTCCCGTATAAGGCCTGACAAGATCCCGAACCACGCGCCGCAGCAGCGACAGACTGGCTTCATCCGTGATCCTGATTTTTGTCCGGTCCGATTTTTTGGCCATTCAGTTCAATCCATGTAAGACGCGCCCTGCATATAGCATGGCACCACCTGATCGCCACCGATTTGCAGGGCGTAAATCACGCCAGCGCCCACAATCCCCACCGGACCATGTTGATTTAAATTCGGTATCCCGTACTATTGCGTCACCGTATTCAAGTTCATCCGATCAATCGGATAAGCGCCTAACAAAGCAAGAATAATAATCGGCGCACAGGTTTGGCAAAACAGGAGGCTCTAATGAAATCGAACAACAAGCTCGCGTCAGCACTGGGTGCCGGCGTTTCCCGTCGAGGTTTTCTTGGCGGCACCGCAGCACTCGGCGTAACAGCCGCATCCACTTCAACATTGCTGGGTAAAAAAGCCTACGCAGCCAAAAAGGGCGGCCATTTGCGGGCCGGTATTGCGCACGGTTCGACCACTGATTCGCTCGATCCGGCGACCTGGGAAAACGGCTTCTCGCTGTCCCTCGACTACACCCTGTTCAATCATCTCGGCGAAGTCGACCACACCGGCGCCGTGCAGCCGGAACTGGCGGAAAGCTGGGAAGCCTCCCCGGACGCCAAGGTCTGGTCCTTCAAGCTGCGCAAGGATGTCGAATTCCACAACGGCAAGACCCTTGAAGCCTCCGACGTGATCGCCTCCATCGAATATCACATGGGCGAAGACACCAAGTCCGCGGCGAAATCCCTGCTGACGCAGGTCGCGTCGATGAAGTCCGATGGCAAGAATGAAGTCATCATCGAACTCAAGGCCGGCAACGCCGACTTCCCGTATGTGATCAGCGATTATCATATCGCCATCAAGCCGGCCAAGAACGGCAAGATCGACCCGACCGAAGGCATCGGCACCGGCCCGTACGTGCTCGAGAGCTACGAGCCGGGCGTGCGGATGAAAGCGACCAAGAACAAGAACTACTTCAAGTCCGACCGTGGCCATTTCGACTCCGTCGAGCTGATCACCATCATCGACCTCGCCGCCCGTCAGAACGCTCTGACCACCGGTGAAATCGACATGATGGACCGGGCTGACCTGAAGACGGTGCACCTTCTGAAGCGGTCGAAGGGCATCAATGTCATGGAGACGGTGGGCTACAAGCACTACACCATGCCGATGCGAACCGACACGGCGCCTTTCGACAAGAACGACCTGCGTCTGGCGCTGAAATATTCCCTCGACCGTGAAGAGCTGGTGAAGAAGATCCTGCGTGGCCACGGCGTTGTCGGTAACGACCACCCGATCAGCCCGACCAACCAGTATCACGCGGGCGATCTTGCCCAGCGGATGTACGATCCGGACAAGGCGAAGTTCCACTTCAAGAAAGCCGGCATGGAAGGCACGACGATCCAGCTTTCCGCCGCCGACGCGGCTTTCCCGGGCGCCGTCGACGCTGCCGTGCTCTACAAGGAGCATGCGGCCAAGGCAGGCATCGATATCGAAGTCGTGCGCGAGCCGAATGACGGCTACTGGTCGAACGTCTGGATGAAAAAGGGCTGGTGCGCCTGCTATTGGGGCGGCCGTCCGACCGAAGACTGGATGTTCACCACGGCTTATGCCGCCGGCGCGGACTGGAACGACACGTTCTGGAAACATGACCGGTTCAACGAGCTGCTCCTCGCGGCCCGCGCCGAGCTCGACAGCGACAAGCGCCGGACCATGTATTACGAGATGCAGGAAATCGTCAGCAATGACGGTGGCGTTGTCGTCCCGATGTTCGCCAACTATGTGTTCGCCGCATCCGACAAGATCGTGCCGTCCGAGCAGATGGCCGGTAACTGGGAAATCGACGGCTGTAAATTTGCGGAACGGTGGTCCTTCGCCTGAAGGAGGTCACCCGCATGACACAAATCCTGAAAATGGTTGCCCAGCGCTTTGCGCTGGGCTTCCTTACGCTTTTTATTGTTTCGCTCATTATTTTTCTCGGAATCGAGCTTCTTCCAGGCGATATCGCGGAAGAAATTCTCGGCCAGAGCGCCACACCCGAGACCGTTGCCGCGTTCCGCGCTGAACTCGGCCTCGATGTCCCCGCACATATCCGGTATTTCGACTGGCTCTGGGGCATGCTCCAGGGCGATATGGGCCGCTCCCTTGCCAACAAGCGCGAGATATCCGAGCTGATCGGCCTGCGCTTCGGCAACACGCTGTTCCTTGCCGTTACCGCTGCCGCGATATCCGTACCGCTCGCTCTGACGCTCGGGGTCCTGGCCGCGCTGTACCGCCATTCCTTCTACGATCGCGCGGTCAACGTGGTGACACTGAGCTCCATTTCGTTTCCTGAATTCTTTGTCGCATACATCCTGATCTTCCTGCTTTCAGTGACCTTCCCGATCTTCCCCTCCATCGCCAATATCAGCGATACGACCCCCTTCTGGGAAAAGGTCTACAAGGTCCTGCTGCCCGCCCTGACACTCACCCTCGTCGTTGTCGCGCACATGATGCGGATGACACGTGCGGCAATCATCAACCTGCTCGCCAGCCCCTATATCGAGATGGCAAACTTGAAGGGCCTCAGCCGGGCACGGGTCATCGTCAAGCACGCCCTGCCGAACGCGCTCGCGCCGATCATCAATGTCGTCGTGATCAACCTCGCCTATCTGATTGTCGGCGTGGTCGTGGTCGAGGTGGTGTTCGTCTATCCGGGTCTCGGCCAGCTCATGGTCGACTCGGTCTCGAAGCGCGACCTGCCCGTGGTGCAGGCATCCGCCATGATCTTTGCCGGCACATACGTTTTGCTCAACCTGCTCGCGGATATCTTGTCGATCCTGACAAACCCGCGCCTGTTGCATCCGCGTTGAGGGAGGAAGTCCAATGAACGCCACCCTCAAACTGCTGTCTGGCGCACCATGGAGCGCCAAGTTCGGCATTGTCGTCATTCTTGGCTACGCCTTCGTCGCCATCTTCGCACCGGTGCTGACGCCTTATGGCGAAACGGAAATCGTCGGCGCGGAATTCGAGCTCTGGGGCGAGGAATTCATTCTCGGCACCGACAGTCTCGGCCGGGACATGCTGACCCGGCTGATCTACGGCGCGCGAAACACCATCGGTATCGCCTTCCTGACAACCGGCCTCGCCTTCGCACTGGGCTCCGTGATGGGCTTTCTTGCGGCGGCCATTTCAGGCTGGGTCGACCAGTTGCTCTCGCGCATCGTCGATGTGCTGATGGCGATCCCGGCCCTGATCTTCGGCCTCCTCGTCCTCACCATCGTCGGCACCTCGATCGTCAACATGGTGCTGGTCATCGCCGTCCTTGAATCGACCCGTGTGTTCCGTCTGGCCCGCGCGGTGGCGATGGGTGTCGTGGTCATGGATTACGTCGAGGCGGCCCGTCTGCGCGGTGAAGGTCTGTGGTGGATCATGAGCCGCGAAGTGCTGCCGAATGCCCTGCCCCCGCTGGTGGCGGAATTCGGCCTGCGCTTCTGCTTCGTGTTCCTCTTCATCAGCGCCCTCAGCTTCCTTGGCCTCGGCATTCAGCCGCCGACAGCCGACTGGGGCAGCATGGTGCGTGACAACGCCACCCTCATGACCTTCGGCGACATCACCCCTCTGGTGCCGGCAGCGGCCATTGCGCTGCTGACTGTCGCCGTGAATTTCGTCGTCGACTGGTTCCTTCACAAGGCAAGCGGATTGAAAGAATGAGCGAGCAAAGCGACCAAAACATTCTCCTTCGTATCCGCGGATTGCGTATCGAGGGCATGAGCGGCGATAGCTGGCAGGAAATCGTGCACGGGGTCGATCTCGACCTGCGCAAGGGCGAGGTTCTCGGCCTGATCGGCGAATCCGGGGCCGGTAAATCCACAATCGGCCTCGCCGCCATGGGCTACGCCCGGGACGGCTGCCGGATCACCGGCGGCGAGATCCAGTTCGACGGCATGGATCTGGCTGCGATGGAGGAATCCGAAAAGCGGCATATCTGGGGATCCCGCATCGCCTATGTCGCGCAGAGTGCGGCAGCCGCCTTTAACCCGGCGCACCGGTTGATCGACCAGTTCACCGAAGCACCGGTGCAGCATGGCCTCTCGGACAAGTCCACCTCTCAGGAAGAAGCCCGCGAGCTTTTCGCCCGGTTGCAACTGCCCGATCCGGATGGCATCGGTCTGCGCTATCCGCACCAGGTCTCGGGCGGCCAGCTACAGCGCGCCATGACCGCCATGGCGATGTCCTGCAAACCGGACCTGATCATCTTCGACGAGCCGACAACCGCGCTCGATGTGACCACCCAGATCGAGGTCCTGGCCGCGATCCGCGATGCCGTCGAGGCCTTCGATACGGCCGCCATCTACATCACCCACGATCTCGCCGTCGTCGCCCAGATGGCGGACCGGATCATGGTGCTGCGGCACGGCAATCTAGTCGAGGAAGGCGAAACCCGCTCCATGCTGGCCGACCCGAAGGAAGCCTATACGCAGAACCTTCTGGCCGTGCGCAGCTTCAAGAGCGAGGAGATGGCCAACCCGGTCGGTGAAGAGCCACTGCTCCGGGTCGACAACGTCACGGCAAGCTATGGCGACGTGCCGGTCCTGCATGGCGTGTCCGTCGATATTCACAAGAAGCGGACGGTTGCGGTTGTCGGGGAATCGGGCTCCGGCAAGAGCACGCTTGCCCGGGTCATCACCGGTCTGTTGCCGGCCTCGTCCGGCAGTGTCAGCTATAATGGCGAGATCCTGCCTCTCAGCTACAAGCAGCGCGACAAGAGCCAGCTCCGCCGCATGCAGATGATCTACCAGATGCCGGACACGGCGCTTAATCCACGCCAGCGCATCCGGGACATCATCGGCCGGCCGGTCGCCTTCTATCTCGGGCTGAGCGGCAAGCAACTGGAAGACCGGGTGCGCGAGCTGCTGTCCCTGATCGAGCTGGAGCCGGACGACTATATCGACCGGCTGTCGACGGAACTTTCCGGCGGCCAGAAGCAGCGCATCTGCATCGCCCGCGCGCTTGCGGCCGAGCCGCAGCTGATCATCTGCGACGAGGTCACCTCAGCGCTCGACCAGCTTGTCGCCGAAGAGATCCTGAAACTGCTGCAACGCCTGCAGGATGAGCTCGACCTGTCCTACATGTTCATCACCCATGACCTTGCGACGGTGCGCGCCATCGCGGACGAGGTTGTGGTGATGCTGCAGGGTGAGGTCGTGGAGCACGGCTCGAAGACGGAAATGTTCAAGCCGCCGCACCATGATTATACCGACCTGCTGCTGTCCTCCGTGCCGGAGATGGATCCGGACTGGCTCGACAACCTGCTGGCCGAACGGGCCGAGCTGGCGAAACAGGGCCGGGTTCTGAAAGCCGCAGACCACTAAACCGAAGGCGCCTGGAGCCTCAATGCAAACTGTCGGACAATTTCCGCATGCCGTGCGGGAAATCGAAAACTGCTGGATTACCCTCAGTGACGGCTGCCGCGTGGCCGCGCGGATCTGGCTTCCGGAAGGGGCCGAGAATGCCCCGGTCCCGGCGATCCTCGAATATCTCCCCTACCGCAAGCGGGACGGAACCTCTGTCCGCGATGCCCTGACCCATCCCTATTTCGCCGGCCATGGCTATGCCGCCATCCGCGTCGACATGCGTGGCAATGGTGAGTCCGACGGCATCATGGAAGACGAATATCTGGCGCAGGAACAGGACGACGCGCTGGAGGTGATCGACTGGATCACCAGCCAGCCCTGGTGCTCCGGCGCCGTCGGCATGATCGGCATCTCCTGGGGCGGCTTCAACGGATTGCAGGTCGCCTATCGCCAGCCCGAAGCCCTGAAGGCCGTGATCACCATCTGCTCCACGGATGACCGCTATGCGGACGACATCCACTACAAGGGCGGGGCGATGCTGAACGAGAATATGGGCTGGTCCTCGACCATGCTGTCCTATTCCTCGCGGCCGCCGGACCCGGCGCTGGTCGGCGAGAGCTGGCGCGAGACCTGGCTGAAACGGCTTGAGGCCGAACCATTGCTGATCGCCAACTGGCTGCACCACCAGACCCGCGACGCATTCTGGAAACATGGCTCGGTCTGCGAGGATTATTCCCGCATGACCGTCCCGGTACTGGCCGTCGGCGGCTGGTCCGATGCCTACAGCAACGCGGTGCCGCGCATGCTGGAAAACCTGCCGGGCTTCGTGCGCGGTATTGTCGGGCCCTGGTTACACAAGTATCCGCATTTCGCCGTTCCCGGCCCGGCCATCGGCTTCCTGCAGGAATGCCTGCGCTGGTGGGATCACTGGCTGAAGGGAATCGATCGTGGCGTCGAACAGGACCCGGCCTTCCGGGTCTATATGCAGAACTCCGTGCCGCCGAAAGCCGCCTACGAGACCCGCGACGGACGCTGGCTCGGCGAGCAGAGCTGGCCCAGCCCTAACGTGGAGGCCACGCGCTTCTATCTGCAAGACGGCCGCCTGAAGGACACAGCTGGCGGCACATCAGAAACCCTGATCCGCTCGCCGGAGACTGTCGGGCAGGCTGGCGGGGAATACTGCATGATCTGGCTTGGCCCCGAAGGGCCGACGGATCAGCGGGTAGACGATGCGGGCTCCGTCTGTTTCGAGACCGCGCCGCTGGACGGCCGGATAGAAATTCTCGGCGCGCCCATACTCGATCTGGAAATCTCGTCGGACAAGCCGGTCGCCCATCTGATCGCCCGGCTGAACGACATCGCGCCGGACGGATCGGCGACCCGGATCACCTACGGCGTGCTGAACCTGACCCACAGGGACAGCCACGAGCATCCGGAATCGCTTTCACCGGGCGAACGCTATCGCGTGTCTCTCCGGCTGGACGATATCGCCTATGCCGTGCCTCCGGGCCACCGGGTACGGATCGCCCTGTCGACCAACTACTGGCCGATGATCTGGCCTGCACCGGAAGCCGCGACAATAACCCTCCAGGAAGGCAGCAGCAACCTCTCCCTGCCCCTGCGCCCCACGGACGGCACCGATGCCCCCTATGAGCCCTTTGCCGCAGCAGAGGCGGCTCCTCCGCTGCAGAAGGATATCCTCCGGCCTGCAACGAACACGCGGACGATCACGACCGACGCGGAAACAGGCCGTCAGAGCATTTCGATCCTGGACGATTTCGGCTCTGACCGGATTGTAGAGATCGACCTGACGACCGACCATGTCGCGCGGGAGACCTACTCAATCCAGCCCGGCGACCCGCTCAGCGCGCGGATGGAGACCCACTGGAGCCAGGGCCTCTCCCGAGGCGACTGGAACGTCAGCACGGAGACCTATTGCACGCTGACCGGTGATGCGACCCATTTCCATGTCACCGGCCGGATCGAGGCATACGAGTCGGGTAAGTTGATCTTCGATAAGGATTTCGAAGAATCGATCCCCCGCAACATGCTCTGATCCTGGCGCTCGCCTACTCGGCGGGCGCAACCCGGATATCCTGGAAGAAACTCGTACTGAGCATGCGGAGGCGGCGGCTGAGGGCACTCATGGCATCGGCCGTCGCATCGACCTCCCGCGCCGCGTCCTCGCTCTGCACCGTCGCCTGGGCGAGACTGGCAATGCCGGAATTGACCTCGTTGCTTGCCGCCGCCGCGCTGTCGGCACTGCTCGCGATCTCACGGGTTGCCTGCGTTTGCGCCGTCATGGCGGAAACCGCATCCTGGGTATTGCGGTCAATCGAGGCGACGCTTTCGATTGCCTCGCCGATGGCGGACACCGCGGCGTCGATGACGGACCGCATTTCGGCAACCTGACGCGAAATCTGCAAAGCCGCATCTTCGGTTTGCCCGGCGAGCGATTTCACCTCGCCGGCAACCACCGCGAAGCCGCGCCCCATCTCACCGGCCCGTGCCGCCTCGATTGTCGCGTTCATGGCCAGCAGGTTCGTCTGATGGGCAACCGAGCTGATGATATCGGCGAAACCGCCGACCTCGCCTGCCAGTGCCGTCAGCTGCCCCACGGTCGCGGTCGTGCTCTCCGCCCGCTGGGAGGCCAGGGCGGAGGATTCAGCAGCAGCACGGATAACAAGCCCGAGATCCGATATGGAGCGGTCGAGAGAAGCCGCCGCATCAGATACACCGCCCGCACCGGCCGCCGCCGTGCCTGATGCCGAGCGGGCTTTCTCCGCGCTTCCGGCGGCGCCGGAAACCGAATCCTTCATCGTCCGGGTAACGTCTTCCATTCGCTGTGTTGCGTCCGCGACCTCGGCGAGGATCTGCCCGATCTCCTTCTCGAAGGATTTCAGGATCAGCTCGCGGCGCTCGACTTCCTGCGCCTGCGCATCATGTGCCGCACTTGTACGCTCCTGCAACAGGGCGTTCTCATCCAGCACCGACTGGAACTGCCCGACACGGCGCGCGATCGTGCCGATCTCATCCTTGCGCTCAAGATAGGGGACCGTCACCGGCTCCATTGCAGACACGGCCCTGATCGCTTGCGTCACCCGCTCAAGCGGCCGGGTGACGATGATCCGGCTTGACGCATAGGCGGCGGCAATGGCCAGCAAGGTGCCGGCAGCGGCCATGATCGCCAGCAATCCCCGGGCCTGCGCGGCAAAAACCTGCAACTCGTCTTCCTTGGCCAGGATCTTTTCATTCTCCTGCACGATCGCGTTGCGGATTTGCTCCGCCGCCAGTGCTTCGTCCGCCAGCTCCCCTTTCACGATTGCCAGCCGTTGCTCGAGGCTGGCCGCGTTGAAGAGGTCGGCGATCTTCCCGTTGGCCGCGTCGGCATTTACACCGGGGATGATCAGCTCGGTCACCGCTTCACTGTATTCGCCCCCTTCGAACACGCCGAAGGAGATAGCGGCGCCGCCATCCACATCCTCGACAACGAACTTCGCTTCCTTCTGGAGATCACGGCGCTGTTTGCGTTTTTTGTATCGGGCAACGATGGCATCGCGGCCCGCATGCAGAACCTCCGTCGCGCCATTCTTGGTGGCCCAGCTCTTCAGTTCCGCCGACGGGTTTACTTCAAGCCTTTGCGGGATCTGGAAATAGTTCTGCTGCAGGATCATCACCTGCGACCGGAGGTCCTGATTCATCGCCCGGAGCAAGGCCGCCCGCTGGTCCTCTCTCTCGGCGACCATCGACACGACGATATAGATAGCGGCCAGAAATCCGGCGAAGACCAGAGCCGTCATCACGGCGGCCGACAGAACCAGCTTCGTGCTGATACGGGAGCCGAGACTCGAGGAGGACTCGCGCGGCTCCGTCTCCATCCCGACATCCTGCTGTTCGAAGGCAATGTCCGACATCACACTCTCTTGCGCTTGTAACGGGTTCCACACCTGCAACAGGCATCCGGGCCTGAAGACGGGTTATGACGGACCAGGCCGCCACAGCGTTATGAACGTTTGAGAGTTAATTCCGGCTGCTACCGAGAGCAAATGACGGTTTGATGTAAAGAGCAGCCAATTCCCGGCTAATTTACATAAATTTGACAACAAAAAACCCCGCCGGAGCGGGGTCTTTCGAAACGTTTTATGTTCGTTTAAGCGATCCGGGTTCTACTGAAGCCGGGCCGGAAGATCAGCGACCGCGTTCTTGACGATCTTGTCGTTGACCTCGGCCGTCATCTTTTCGGCCAGCAGATTACCGGTCGCCACCATTGCCAGTTCGACGGCCTGATTGCGAACATCCTGAAGAGCCTGAGCTTCAGCGCGCGCGATTTTCTCGGCGGCCTGTTCTTCACGGCGTTTCAGCGTTTCCGTCAGATGCTGCTTCGCGTCCTTGCGGATACGGGCAGCCTCTTCCTTGGCGTGAGCAACAATGTCTTCGGCTTCCTTGAGCGCATCACGCTGAAGGCGCTGATAGTTCGCCAGAGCAGCCTGTGCTTCTTCGCGCAGGGCTTCAGCTTCCTTCAGCTGGGCACCGATGGCCGCGGACTTAACGTCCAGCATGCCGCCGACCTTCGAGACGACCGGCTTGATCGCGGCAATAACGAAGATGATAAAGGCAACAGCGACCCAGCCTGAAGCACCCAGGCCCAGTAATGTCGGATCATGTTCCATCACTTCGTCTCCATGGCCAGTGCAACCGCCTTCTTGAGGTCGGTCTTGGTCACCTTGACACCAATCAGCTTGGCAACCGCATCACCAGCAACCTCACTCACCACGTCCTTGACGTTCGCGAGAGCTTCGGTGCGGGCTTCATCGATCCGGGCCTCGGCTTCCTTGACCTGCTTGGCTGCGACAGCATCGGCTTCCGCCTCTGCTTTCGCATTCTTGCCGGCAGCTTCGTCCTTGGTCTTGCCGATCAGCTTCTGGGCAGAGCCACGGGCATCCGCCAGAGCTTTCTCGTAGTTGGCCTGAACCTCTTCGGCATCCGCCTTGAGCTTCCCTGCCTTGTCGAGATCCTCGGCAATCCGGCTATGCCGTTCTTCCAGCACATACTCGATGCGCGGGATGGCAATCTTTGACATCGCGATATAGAGCACGATGAACGTGACAAAGAGCCAGAAGATCTGGGTCGGAAACGTGCCGACATCGAGCTGCGGCAAGGTACCGCCGCCGCCACTTTCGCTGGCAGCCATGGCTCCATTGGCAATCAGCGCAAGGGCGCTGGTGCCACCGAGCACAGCCGAAAATCTGAGCAAGCGCTTCATACCGCTGTCCAATTCCGTTCCAGGATTCTCGTT
Organism: uncultured Nisaea sp.; assembly: GCF_963974195.1. NCBI lineage: Bacteria > Pseudomonadati > Pseudomonadota > Alphaproteobacteria > Rhodospirillales > Thalassobaculaceae > Nisaea > uncultured Nisaea sp. The sequence continues at coordinate 3,851 of NZ_CAXBDC010000024.1, read as the reverse complement.
AAACCGGAGAGAGCCGCACCGCATCCGCGGCCAGCGGCTCTCACTCAAACCGGTCTTAGGAGAACAGGATCAGGAACGCGATCAGCAGCGCGAAGAGCGCCACGGCTTCGGTCAGGGCGAAGCCCAGAATGCCGATGCCGAAGACTTCGCTACGCGCCGCCGGGTTGCGGGCGATGGAAGCAACGAGGGTGGAGAAGATATTTCCGATACCAACGCCGACACCCATAAGGGCAATAACAGCGATACCGGCGCCAATCATCTTCGCGGCTTCAACGTCCATGTTCAAATCCTTCCTTTGGATCAGGTAGTGCACATATCAGGCCGGAGATCCGGCCCGGTTTCTGGTTCCCTCAGGCCTCAGTGCAGATGGATCGCATCGTGCAGGTAGAGGCAGGTGAGAATGGTGAAAACATAGGCCTGGAGCACCGCCACCAGGATTTCGAAGGCGGTCAGTGCCACAATCAAGGCAAGGGGCGCAACCCCAAAGACACCGAGAGCGACGACAAAGCCGCCGAACACCTTCAGCATCGTGTGGCCGGCCATCATGTTCGCGAACAGACGAACAGAAAGGCTGACCGGACGCACGAAATAGGAAATCACCTCGATCGGGATCAACAGCGGCGCCATGTAGACAGGCGCGCCGGACGGGAAGAAGAAGGTGAAGAATTTCAGGCCATGGCGTGCCAGCGCGATCAGCGTCACGCCGATGAACACAACGAATGCCATGGCAAAAGTCACGATGATCTGGCTCGTCGGCGTGTAGTGAATGCCGGGGAACGGGATCATGCCGAACAGGTTACAGGCCAGGATGAACATGAAGAGGGAGAAAATGAAGGGGAAGTACTTGCGTCCCTCGCTGCCGACATTCTCTTTCACCATGTTGGCGACGAATTCGTAGGAGAGCTCGGCCATCAGCTGCCAGCGACCCGGCACCAACTTCCGGCTGCTCATCGACAGGGTCAGGAATCCGACAATGCCGACAATCGCGACGACCATCATGGCCGCGGAATTGGTGAAGGAGAGATCAATCCCGCCGACCTCGATCTGGGGGCCGTAAGATTTCAGCTCAAACTGTGCGACCGGTGATGCCACGACTCGTTCCCCTATTCGTCACCGGCCCGATCATCGGGCCGTTTGTCTGTCGGAGACCGGCGGTAACCCATCTGCAATCCTTCTCCCGTCGCGGCGCGGTAGACATTCATCATGCCGCCGGCAGCGCCCAGAAAGAAGAACAGGATGAGCAGCCAGGGACCGGTCCCAAGCCATCTGTCCAAGAAGTACCCGATACCGGCGCCAACACCGACTCCGGCAACCAGCTCCACCCCGATCCGCATCGCCATTCCGAGACCTTCGGAAGCCATGGAACCGCGACTGCCTTTCGGACCACCTTCATTTTTATCCTCGCCACGCGCTCGCCTTAATCTGGTGTCCAGATCGTCGAGTGAGGGAGGATCGCTAGGCTTGTCACCTGTCATGAAGCGAGCCCGATTGGCCGAAGCCAGTTGATGTACCCCACCTCCGCCAGCCAAGGCCCGCGAAAGCGCCGCAAACATACGGAGGGGTCCTTTCGCTGTCAAGGCGGAAGCCGCACTGCGAAAACACGCTTAATTTGTTGATTTATATATATTTTTCCAATTGCGACGATGAAGAGCTCTTCTAAACCGCGTCGCGAAGCTCCACCGCGCCCGCCAAATCGACGGAAACGAGCTGGCTGACACCTCGTTCAGCCATGGTGACTCCGAACAGCCGGTCCATCCGCGCCATGGTCAGCCGGTGGTGGGTAATGACCAGAAACCGGGTCCCCGTGGTCTTGCTGATTTCCTGCAGCAGGGTGCAGAACCGGTCCACGTTCGTGTCGTCGAGCGGCGCGTCGACCTCGTCGAGCACGCAGATCGGCGACGGATTGGTCAGGAATGCCGCGAAAACCAGGGCCACCGCGGTCAAGGCCTGCTCGCCGCCGGACAGCAGGGACATGACCTGCATCTTCTTGCCCGGCGGGCTGGCCATGATTTCCAGCCCGGCATCGAGCGGATCGTCATCCTCGACCATCTTCAGATGCGCCTGCCCGCCACCGAACAGCCGGCTGAACAGATCCTTGAAATGGGCGTTCACCCGCTCGAAGGATTCGAGCAACCGCTCCCGGCCTTCCCGGTTCAGGGTCTGGATCGCGCCGCGCAGCCGGGAGATCGCCTGGATCAGATCGTCCCGCTCGCTCTCCATCCCGGCGATTCTCTGCTCCAGCTCCTCGACTTCCTGCTCCGCCCGCAGGTTCACAGCCCCGATCCGATCCCGCTCCCGGGTGAGGCGTTCCAGCCGGTTGCTGACCTCGTCCGCGTCCGGCAACGGGCCCTCGGGATCGATCCCGGCTTTCGTCAGAATCTCGTCCGGACGGCATTTCAGGCGCTCGGCAATCCTCTCCCGCAGGGCATTGGTCGCCTGATTGATCTGCTCCAGCGCGCCCTCGGCCCGGATGTGCGTCTCACGCGCTTCCGCCAGTTCCCGCTCCGCCTGACGCGCCACCTCATCGGCCGAGCGCTGACGGATCTCCGCCTCGCTCAACACATCCGCCGCCTGCTTCCGCTTGGCCTCGGACTGGGTGATCTGGTCGATCAGCGCCTTGCGCTGGGTCTCGATTTCCGCCGGGCGCGCGTCCAGCCGGGCGATATCCGTCCGTTCCGCGATCTGCCGCTCGGTCAGCTCTTCCTTGCGTGAGGCCGCCCGTTCGTTCCGGTCCGACCAGGAACGGAGTTCGCCTTCGATGGCGGACAGCCGGGTGCGCCGGACTTCCGCTTCCCGAACCAGATGATCATGGGCGCTTCGGGCTTCCGCCAGGGCGTTGCGGGTCTCCGCCAGCTCCTGCCGCAGCGCGGCACTCTCGGCCCGCAGGGTGGCAACATCGTCCAGCTCGACCTCCGCCGCCTCGGCGGACACACGCTGGCGCTCGGCTTCCTCGATCTCGCCCTCGTACCGCGCCCTGGTATCGTCGATGGCGGAGAGCTTCGAGTCGATCTCGGCCAGCAGAGCCGCCAGCTTGGAGCGCCGGGTCCGGGCTACCTCGCTTTCCGTGAAGGCTGCCCGCATGGCTTCGCGCGCGGCCTTCTCGGCCTCCACGGCTTCGCGCTGGGAAGTGCGGGCGGCATCGAATCGCTCGCTCGCTCCGGCCCGGTCCTTTTCCACCACCGCGATTTCAGACTGCAGGGCACCAAGCCGGTTGCGTTGCTGCAGCCGCACGGCCGCACTGCTCGGCGCACCGGGCGCGACAACGAACCCGTCCCAGCGGCACAGCCCGCCATCCCGGCTGACCAGACGCTGGCCATCCTTCAAAGCGGGTTGCAGCGCCTTTGCGCTCTCGTAATCCACAACCACGCCGGTTGCCGCGAGACGGCGCGCCAATGCGGCCGGTCCCGTCACACGCTTTGCCAGAGGCTCCACACTCTCCGGCAGTGAGTTTCCGGCCGGCAACGCGCTTGCGGCATCCGCCCCCATCTTCCCGCTCCAGTAACGCACATGATCGCCGCCCGATTCGGCCAGCGGAGCTGTCAGGTCGTCGCCCAGCGCCGCGCCGAGCGCGGTTTCATAGCCGGGTTCCGCCGAAACGGAATCGAGAATCGGCGCTGCCCCCCCGTCTTCACCGTCACCGGAGAGCAATTGCTCGAGTGCACCGGCCTCCGCCGTGAGTTTCGCCAGCCCGGCTTCGATCTGCTGCAAGGCCTCCCGGGCGGCGCTTTCGGCTTCCGAAGCCGCTTCCCGGGCGGCTTCCGATCCGTCTGCCGCCGCACGTGCCGCCTCCAGCGCCGCTTCGGCCGCCGTCACCGCCTGCTCCGCCGCCTCGACTTCCCCCGGCCCCGCCG
>NZ_CAXBDC010000023.1:0-47727 GCF_963974195.1 uncultured Nisaea sp. | reverse complement strand
AGCAGGCGCTGGAAATCACCGATACGCTGGTGCGTTCCGGCGCGATCGATGTGCTGGTTGTCGATTCTGTCGCGGCCCTGGTGCCGCGGGCGGAACTTGAAGGCGAGATGGGCGACAGTCATGTCGGCCTGCAGGCCCGACTGATGAGCCAAGCGCTGCGCAAGCTGACCTCCTCGATTTCAAAATCCCGCTGCCTTGTCATCTTCATCAACCAGATTCGCCTGAAAATCGGTGTGATGTTCGGTAACCCGGAAACCACGTCCGGCGGCAACGCGCTGAAGTTCTATGCCTCCGTGCGGCTGGATATCCGCCGGATCGGCGCCATCAAGGACCGGGACGAGGTGGTCGGTAACCAGACCCGGGTCAAGGTGGTGAAAAACAAGATGGCGCCGCCTTTCCGGGTGATCGAGTTCGACATCATGTATGGCGAGGGCATTTCCAAGAATGGCGAGATCCTCGACCTCGGCGTCAATGCCGGGATCGTCGAGAAGTCCGGCGCGTGGTTCTCCTACAGTGGTCAGCGCATCGGACAGGGCCGGGAGAATGCCAAGCGGTTCCTGCTCGAAAACAAGGAAATCGCTGGTCAGATCGAGCAGCAGATTCGGCAGAATGCGGGCTTGGTCGCGGATGCGATGATGCAGGGGCCGGACGATACTGCAGCAGCAGAGGATGCCTGATTGAGGCTAGGAAAACCCGGCTCAAGGGCTGGCGTTTTCGCCCCGGACTAGCTTCGGATTAAAAGCAGAAAACCCCGGTCCGGTCTCGGTGCCGGGGTTTTCTTTTATGTGCGCTTGGAACGCATCGTTGCCGCTCGGCTTTCCTGAGCGTACCGGGTGAGGTCTTTATCAAGTGGAAAATGGCGGATTCCCTGAGCCCCCGTGCTGGACAGACGGGGGCTTCTTCAGTAAAAGCGGAGCCCGCCTGACGCGATGGTGCGGCGGGTTGAAAGGCACGGCTATTCCAGCGGCAAACCGATAAATGCCGCCGGTCCGGAGGGACGATATGCAGACCGCGAACGAGATCCGACGCACATTCCTCGATTATTTCGTTGAGAACGGTCACGCCGAAGTCGCCTCCAGTCCCCTGGTGCCGCGGAATGACCCGACGCTGCTCTTCACCAACGCAGGCATGGTGCAGTTCAAGAACGTCTTCACGGGGCAGGAGCACCGGGATTACAACCGCGCCGCCACCTCGCAGAAATGCGTGCGTGCCGGCGGCAAGCATAATGACCTTGAAAATGTCGGCTACACGGCCCGGCATCACACATTCTTCGAAATGCTCGGCAATTTCTCGTTCGGCGATTATTTCAAGGAACAGGCCATCGAGCATGCCTGGACCCTGATCACCAAGCGCTACGGCCTGCCCGCCGACAAGCTGCTGGTGACGGTCTATCACGAGGATGAGGATGCGGCGGCGCTCTGGCGCAAGGTCGCGGGCCTGTCGGACGACCGGATCATCCGGATTTCCACCTCGGACAATTTCTGGGCGATGGGCGATACCGGCCCATGCGGTCCGTGTTCCGAGATTTTCTACGATCACGGACCGGATATTCCGGGTGGCCCTCCCGGCAGCCCGGACGAGGATGGCGACCGTTTCATCGAGATCTGGAACCTCGTCTTCATGCAGTACGAGCAGATCGCGCCGGGCAATCGGGTGAACCTGCCGAGTCCGTCCATCGATACAGGCATGGGGCTGGAGCGTATCGCCGCCGTCCTGCAGGGCCAGCACGACAATTACGACATCGACCTGATGCGCGCCCTGATCGAGGCCTCGGCCCATGCGGCGAATGTCGATCCGGACGGGCCTTTCAAGATTTCCCACCGGGTGGTCGCCGATCACTTGCGCGCTTCCAGCTTCCTGATTGCCGACGGCGTGCTGCCGTCGAATGAGGGCCGGGGCTATGTGCTGCGCCGGATCATGCGCCGGGCCATGCGCCATGCCCATATCATGGGCTGCAAGGATCCGCTGGTCTGGAAGCTGGTACCGGCTCTGGTCAAGGAGATGGGAGATGCTTTCCCGGAACTTGGCCGGGCGGAAAGCCTGATCAAGGAAACCCTGAAACTGGAAGAGACCCGTTTCAAGGAAACCCTCGATCGCGGCCTGAAGCATCTTGAGGACGAAACTTCCCGGCTTGGCGACGGTGAAACCCTGGCCGGTGATGTGGCCTTCAAGCTCTACGATACCTACGGCTTCCCGCTCGATCTGACCCAGGACATCCTGCGCGGTCAGGGCCGTCTTGTGGATACGGACGGGTTCGAGACGGCGATGGAACGGCAGCGTGCGGCTGCCCGGGCTGCCTGGTCCGGCTCCGGCGATGCGGCGACCGATACGGTCTGGTTCGAATTGCGCGAGCAGTGCGGCGCCACCGAATTCCTTGGCTACGATACGGAACATGCCGAAGGCCAGGTCGAGGCGCTGGTGCTGGACGGCAAACCGGTGAAACGGGTCGAGGGACCGGCTGAATTCTCCATGATCGTGAACCAGACGCCGTTCTATGGTGAATCCGGCGGCCAGGTCGGTGATGCGGGGGCGGCGAAAACTTTTGGCGGCGCCGAGATCACCATCTCCGATACGCAGAAGAAAGTCGGCGATCTCTGGGTCCATATCGCCAAAGTGGCGGAGGGTGTCATTGAGGTCGGTGACGCGGTCGAGCTTTCCGTCGACGGCACGCGCCGTGGACACACTCGGGCGAACCACTCGGCCACCCATTTGCTGCACGAAGCGCTGCGCCGTCATCTTGGCAAGCACGTCACCCAGAAGGGCTCGCTTGTCGCACCGGGGCGTCTGCGCTTTGACTTCTCCCACCCGAAAGCCATGTCCCACATGGAGCTGAAGGCGGTCGAAACGGAAGTGAACGAGCGCATCCGGGGCAACAGCGAAGTCAGCACCACCCTGATGGACCCGGAGAATGCCATCAAGGCCGGTGCGATGGCATTGTTCGGTGAGAAATACGGCGACGAGGTTCGGGTCGTCAGCATGGGCGGGGCGACGGACGATCCCGGCAAGCAGCATTATTCGACTGAACTTTGCGGCGGTATCCATGTGAACCGGACAGGCGATATCGGTGTGCTGCACATTATCTCGGAAGGGGCGGTTGCGTCCGGTGTGCGCCGGATCGAAGCCGTCACCGGTGCCGGGGCAATGGATTATGTCGATGGCCGGGAAGGCCTGCTGACCGCAGCGGCGACAGTCGCCAAGGTTTCAGTCGACCAGTTGCCGGACCGGGTTGGAACCCTGATCGAAGAGCGCCGCAAGCTGGAGCGTGAGGTGCAGGATCTCCGCCGCAAACTTGCCGAGGGTGGCGAAGCGGGTGAAGCCCAGTCCAAGGACGTGGCGGGCGTCACATTCGCCGGCCGTACCCTCGAGGGCGTGCCCGCGCGCGAGCTGAAAGGCGTGGCGGATGGCCTGAAACAGCAGATCGGCACCGGTGTCGTCGTCGTGGTCTCCAACGACGAAGGCAAGGCATCCCTGGTGGTCGGTGTCACGGCGGATCTGACGGACAAGGTCAGTGCGGTCGATCTGGTCCGTGTCGGCTCCGAAGCCCTTGGCGGCAAGGGGGGCGGTGGCCGGCCTGATATGGCGCAGGCTGGCGGCCCCGATGCGGAGGCGGGTCCGGCGGCGATCGCGGCCATCGAAGCCGCCCTTGTGGAAAAACTCGCCTGATCAGACATGGCTTTGCCATTGATCAGTGATGGCTTTGCCATCGACAGTAGGCGACTGATCGCCGTACCTTAATTGGGAGGCGCCGCTTCGGGGGCGCCTTTTCCTTGTCGCCGCAGTGGATTATTGCCGGGCGCCTTACTGCCCGAGGGAGTTTTCATGACCGAGACGTCACGCTTTTCCGGAACTGACGGATACGTCGCGACGGAGGATCTGAAGGTCGCCGTGAACGCGGCCATCACCCTGCAGCGCCCGCTTCTGGTGAAGGGGGAGCCTGGGACCGGCAAGACCGTTCTGGCGCATGAGGTGGCCCGCGCTCTCGGCATGCCGCTGATCGAATGGCACATCAAATCCACCACCAAGGCGCAGCAGGGCCTCTACGAATATGACGCGGTCTCCCGCCTGCGCGACAGCCAGCTCGGCGATGAGAAAGTACACGATATCTCCAACTACATCGTGCGCGGTAAACTCTGGGAAGCGTTCGAGGCGGAAAAGCCGTCGATCCTGTTGATCGACGAGATCGACAAGGCGGATATCGAGTTTCCGAACGACCTCTTGCTCGAACTCGACCGGATGGAGTTCTTCGTCTACGAGACGCAGCAAGTGGTGAAGGCCGTACAGCGTCCGATCGTGATCATCACCTCGAACAACGAGAAGGAGCTGCCGGACGCCTTCCTGCGCCGCTGTTTCTTCCATTACATCCGCTTCCCCGAGCCAGAGGTGATGGCGGAAATCGTCGAGGTGCATTTCCCGAAGCTGAAGCAGAACCTGCTGCGTGAAGCGCTGACTTCGTTCTACGAGGTGCGCGAGGTGCCGGGGCTGAAGAAAAAGCCGTCGACATCCGAGCTGTTGGACTGGATCAAGTTGCTGGTGGTCGAGGACATCCCGCCGGAGACGCTGCGTGTCAAGGACAAGAAGGACATTATTCCGCCGCTTTATGGCGCTCTGCTGAAGAACGAGCAGGATGTGCATATGTTTGAACGGCTGGCATTCATGGCCCGCCGGGAGGGACGGGGGTAATGAAACTGGTTGTGGGCTCTTTAGGCGCCGCGCTGGCGCTGGCTGTTTTTGTGGCACCGGCAGGCGCTGCCGATGACACGTTGAAGACGGCGTTGCAGGCATATGGGAGCGCGGCCGGGAAAATTTCGGCGTCGGTGCCTTTCTGTGGCGGGCCTGCCGAAGAGGTCGATTATTTCGAGAGGCAGGTGAAGGAGCTTGCCGAGAAAGCCGGTGCGGACCCCATCGAATGGTCGGTCATCCAGGCATCGATGGAAAAGGCGCGGGACCAGGCCGAGATCGGAAACCACCATTGCACCGAAGATGGCGGCCGTGCCCTTGCGACTGACCTCCTCGAGAAGCAAAAGGCGCTGCAGGCCGCGCTGAACTAGCGGCTGCCTTGCCTGACGATCACCGCTTCTTCCAAAGGCACTCTGTTACCAGAGCCAGCGTTGCGGCTGGGAAATTCATAGAGCAGTCACGATTCCGATTGCGGCTCAGTGGTTCCTATTGTCTATTATTCATCTAGACGTATAGATGAATAATAGACAGCGGCCGGACCTGCGGGTCCAGAGGATCGGACAGACAGTGCCTACAACCGTTTTCATTGCCGTGATTGGTGCCGCCATTCTGCATGCCGGCTGGAATGCCCTCGTCAAAAGCGGCTCGGACAAGCTGATGGCGATGGCGGCTGTCGTGCTGGGGCATTTGCCCTTTGCCCTCGGAGCCCTGCCGTTTGTTCCACTGCCTGCCGCCGAAGCACTGCCCTACCTCCTTGCCGGGATTGCGCTTCATGTTGGCTATCAGTTCTTTTTGCTCGGCTCCTACAGCTCCGGTGATCTGACGCAGGTCTATCCGATCGCCCGCGGCTCGGCGCCGCTGATCGTGGCGGCGGTGTCTATCGCCGTGCTCGGGGTGCAGATGACTTCCATGGAGCTGTCCGCCGTCTTTCTGATCGGTGCAGGCATCATCAGCCTGACTCTGGTCCGGCGTGCGGACGGGCAGAGGAACGGGAAAGCGGCTGCTCTGGCACTTGCCACGGGATGTTTTATTGCCTCCTATTCCCTGGTGGACGGGCTAGGCGCACGGCTGGCCGGCACCTCGCTCGGGTTTTATGCCTGGCTCTCCATCGGTAATGGCATAATCATGGTGATGTTCCTGGCACTGCGTGCGCCCGGCACCTTCGGTCGCCTGCTGTCAGGCGGAAAGAAGGTTTTCCTCGTCGGGGGCGGTGCATCCTTTGCGGCATATGCGATGGTCACCTGGGCCTTCACCCAGGCGCCGATTGCGCTGGTGACGGCATTGCGGGAGACCAGCATCGTCTTCGCACTGTTGATCGGGGTCTTCTTTCTGAAGGAGAGGCTGGATCTGATGAAGGTGATCTCGACCATGACGACGCTGGTCGGCGCTGTCCTGCTGCGTTCCGCACGGCATTGAGTGTCTGTCACACAAAGCCGCTTTCAGGGCACTTGACCCCTCGCGCGGACGCTGTGACAACTCTTCCATGTTTTCAAATTTCTTCTACGAGCTGAAACGCGCCGAAGTGCCGGTCTCCGTGAAGGAGTACCTGCTGCTACTTGAGGCCGTGCAGGCCGGGCTCGCGAATTATGCGGTCACGGACTTTTACTATCTTTCCCGCGCGACGCTGGTGAAAGACGAGCGGCATCTGGACCGGTTCGATCAGGTCTTCGGCCATGTCTTCAAGGGGCTGGAATACCTCACCGATCTGTTCGGCAAGGACATCCCGGAGGAATGGCTGCGCAAGATGGCGGAGCTGAACCTGACCGAGGAGGAGAAGGCCGAGATCGAGGCCATGGGCGGCTGGGAAAAGCTCATGGAAACCCTGAAGCAGCGCATGGAAGAGCAGGAAAAGCGCCATCAGGGTGGCAACAAGTGGATCGGCACGGCCGGCCGCAGCCCGTTCGGCGCCTATGGCTACAATCCGGAAGGTGTGCGCATCGGCCAGGACGGCAATCGCCATAACCGGGCGGTGAAGGTCTGGGACAAGCGGGAATTCCGCAATCTCGACGATTCTGTCGAGATTGGCACCCGGAACATCAAGATGGCGCTCCGCAAGCTGCGCCGCTTTGCCCGTTCCGGCACGCCGACCGAACTGGATATGAGCGACACCATCCGCTCCACCGCGCGCAATGGCGGCTATCTCGACCTGAAGATGGTGCCGGAGCGGCATAACAACGTGAATGTGCTTCTGTTCCTCGATGTCGGCGGCTCCATGGACCCCTTCATCAAGGTAACGGAAGAGCTGTTCTCCGCAGCCCGGTCAGAGTTCAAGCATCTGGAATATTTCTACTTCCACAACTGCCCCTACGAGAAAGTGTGGAAAGACAATTGGCGCCGCCATACCGAGGCGACCTCGACCTGGGACGTGCTGCACACATACGGGCCGGAATACAAGGCAATCTTCGTTGGCGATGCCTCGATGAGCCCCTATGAGATCGCCATGCCCGGCGGCAGCGTAGAGCATATGAACCAGGAAGCGGGCGCCGCCTGGATGCAGCGCCTGACCGGCCATTTCCGGCGCACCGCCTGGCTCAACCCGACGCCCGAGAAATACTGGCACTATACCCAGTCGATCAGCATGATCCGCGACCTGATGGAGGACCGCATGTTCCCGCTCACCCTGGACGGTCTCGACCGGGCAACAAAGGATCTGATGGCGTGAAGATCGATCCGTTTGACCATCGGCTGACACCCGCCCGCGCGGATATCGCCGCCGATTTCCTCGAAGCCGATATCGATGCACCGAAATATGTGGCGGGTGAGGCCTGCCGGGTGCTGTCCGGTACGGTGTCTGTGCGCGAGGCGCCGGATGCGAAGGCGCGGCAATCGACGGAGCTGCTCTTCAACGAGCGCTTCATCGCCTATGAGCGCAAGGATGGCTGGGCCTGGGGGCAGAACCAGAGCGACGGTTATGTCGGCTATGTCCGTGAGGGCGGGCTGGGGCCCGATAATGAGGCGACCTACAGTCACGAGATTCAGGCGCTCCGGAGCTATGTGTTCCCGGAACCGGATCTGAAGTCCATTCCGCTCGATATGCTGCATCTTTCCACCCGCGTCCGGGTGTCCGGGACAGAAGGCAATTATTCGCGGGTCGATTTCGGTGAGACGGGCGGCTGGGTCTATACGCCACACCTCTGCGATGTGACCGAGGTGGAGCCGGATTATCTCTCGACCGCCGAGCTGTTCATGGGCGCGCCCTATGGCTGGGGCGGACGGTCAAGCTTCGGGCTGGATTGCTCCGCTCTGGTACAGCTTGCGCTGGCCCGGGCCGGAATTACGGCGCCACGAGACAGCGACATGCAGGAAGCCACTGTAGGCGAGATCGTCGAGGGCGGGCTGGATGCGGCGCAGCCGGGCGATCTGCTGTTCACGGCGGGCCATGTCATGTTTTTGGCCGAGCCGGGCATGCTGCTGCACGCCAACGGCCACCACATGGCTGTGGCCTATGAGGGACTGGCGGACTTCATGCACCGGACCCGGGACATGGATATCCCGATCCGGACCATCCGCCGGCTGCCTGCCATCCCGGATATGGAATAAAGCGCCCCGGCACGGACCAGCCGTGCCGGAGACGCCGTAACGTCAGAGCGCCGCGCCGACGTCGATGCGGTTTCCGTCCGGGTCCTCGAAGACGAAGGCCCGCAGACCGTAATCCTTGTCCTGCAGCCCCTTGACGATGCGCATGCCTGCCTGCTGGCAGAGCGCGTGCAGCGCATCCACGTCGCCTACCATGATGTGCGCGACATTGAACGGTGCAGCCTTGTGGTTTGGCTGCAGGGTGAGGTGCAACTCGGCTGCTCCCTGCTTCAGGATCATGAAACCGGTGGGCGTGCCGTTTTCGAACACCTTTTTGAAGCCGAGCGTGTCGACATAGAAACTTCTGGCTCTCTCCATGTCTTTCACGGGGAGAGTGGCGGCGATACGGCCGAACCGTATGCCGGTCGTGGCATGGTCATCCATCATGGGACCTCAGTTTGGGAGTTGCCGGCCATGGTGCGGGCGGTGCCGGGCCATGCCATTACTCCTGTCTGAAATTACCGGGACGGTGCCCGCCTGTGTTTTCAGGATGTCGATTGAAGAGCGCTTCCGCAAGATCTTCGTCAGGCACTTTCAAGAGGCATGCTCAGCACGAATTCTTCCGTGCCATCCTCCAGCACGTGAAAGCCGTGCTGCGGCCGGTCGAGGGCGAAGCAGTCCTCCTCGCTCAGCCCGAGATAGATCCCGCGCATGATCTTGTTCACCACGCCATGGGCGATGACGATGTGCGGTGTCTCTGCGGCCCGCAGCTCGTTCATGACCGGGATCAGCCGGTCGCGCACCATCTCCGTGCTTTCGCCGCCGGGATGCTGGTAATGCCAGGGATCGGCCCGCCGGGCGATTGCGTGCTCCGGGAAATCCTCATCCAGCGCGCCCCAGCCGTGATAGCCGTCATGCTCGCCGAGGGTGATTTCCATCAGCCGCTCGTCGAACCGGACGGCCTCGTAGGGCAGGCCCGCCGTATCGCAGATGATGGCGGCGGTCTGCCGGGTGCGGCCGAGCGGGCTGGCGAGCACAGGCAGGGCGGTCGACCCGAGCAGCTCGCCGAGCTTGCGGCCATGGGCTTCGGCCTGCCGCACGCCGGTCAGGGTGAGAGGGGAATCAAGCTGGCCCTGCAGCCGTCCCAGCCGGTTCCACACCGTCTCCCCATGCCGGATCAGGTAGATCCTGCCCATCCTCTTCCTCGCGCTTTCAATTCAGTCTCGTCGGTTAATCGGGGCTAACCCGTGCCATCGGTTTTATGGGGTTGTGAGCATGGGGCAAAGAGCTAAAGTTTTCATATTGTCGTGCCTGGGTGCGGCTGGTTTCCAATTGCAGGATGAAGATGATGTTGATGTCCGCCGCGCCCGATTTCGGTCCGATGAATTCTCTCGTGGAAAACCTGAAAGAGACGGGCATTGTCGAGGTCGCGCAGCATGGCTGGGACCGGCAGGGGCTGATTCCGCTCTGGTTCGGCGAGGGCGACCTGCCGACGCCGTTTTTCATCACCGAGGCTGCCGCCGATGCCATGCGCCGGGGGGAGACCTTCTATACCGACCAGCGCGGCATCCTCGATCTTCGCAAGGAGATTGCCGCCTATATGAACCGGACCTTCGATATAGCGCTCGACACGGACCGGGTGAGCCTGACGACCGGCGGCATGTCGTCGCTTGCCATGGCAATGCAGATGATTCTGGAGCCGGGTGACGAGGTGCTGGTGGTTGGCCCGATCTGGCCGAACATCTATTCCACGGTGGAGATCAATGGCGGCGTCAGCACCCATGTCTCGCTCAGCCTGCGGGACGATGACTGGCATCTCGACATGGATGAGCTGTTCGCGGCCGTTACCGACAAGACCAAGGCGATTTTCGTCAATTCGCCCGGCAACCCGACGGGCTGGATGATCGAGCAGGAGCAACAGCAGCAGATCCTCGATTTCGCCCGGGAGCGCGGCATCTGGATCATCGCCGACGAGGTCTACCATCAGCTTGTCTTCGACCGGGACGTGGCACCGTCCTTCCTGCAGATCGCCGAGGATGATGACAGGCTTTTCGTCATCAACAGCTTCTCCAAATCCTGGATGATGACCGGCTGGCGGCTCGGCTGGCTGACCCACCCGGCATCCCTCGGCCCGACTGTTGCTAAGCTGGTGCAGATCGTCACTTCCGGCGTGCCGCAATTCCTGCATCGTGGGGCCATCGTGGCGATGCGTGACGGCGACCATGTGATCAAGCAGCTGCGCGACCGCTGCCTGAAGGGCCGGGACATCGTGTTCGACCGTCTCGACGCCTGGCCCCGGATCAGCTCCGCCCGGCCGAAAGCGGCCTTCTATGCCTTCTTCACGGTCGACGGCATGACCGACTCGGTCGCGGCCTGCAAGGAGATCATCGACAAGTGCAATGTCGGCCTCGCACCGGGCAGCGCGTTCGGGCCGTCGGGGGAGGGTTATCTCCGGCTTTGCTACGCCTCCGCGCCGGAACGGCTGACGGCGGCGATGGATGCGCTGGAGACAATGCTGGGCGGGCCGAAAGCGTAAGGCTTTGCGCCCGATTCTCTCTCGGCTATAGTCGCGTTTGTTGGCATCGAGCCGAGGGCATCGCATATGGCACTGACACCGAGCGGACCAAGAAATGGCGGCGTAGGCGCACCGAACGGGCGTGTCCGGCGTCCTGTTGTCCGCCGTCCCGATGCTGCGACCCCGGCCCGCATCTCGCAGCAGCAGCCGTTACAGATCCCCAGCAGTGCGCCGACCCCGGGCTTCCGGCTGCGTACCGCGACCACGGACGCGGAAATTGATCGCCAGATCAAACGGCTGATGCTGCTTCTCGCGAATGACAATATCGATCCGGATGCGCCGGCAGGCTCCTATATCAATTTCCTGATCTGACACCGATCCCGGGGCGGGGAGCGGTTATGCTCAAACTTGCCACGGCGCAGTCTCCGCTCTCATCCGATCTGAGAGAGAGCGCCGCCGGAATGTGCCGCCTGATCCGGGAGGCAGCGGCTTCCGGTGCCGACTGCGTGCATTTTCCCGAAGCCGCCCTGTCCGGCTATGTGAAATCGGAAATCAAAAGCTGGGTGGATGTCGACTGGGAAGCCCTGGAAGCTTCTCTGGATGAGGTTCGGGCATGCTGTGCCGAGACCGGTATCTGGGCGTTTGTCGGCTGTAATCACCGTCATCCGAACCTGTCCCGTCCCCTGAACAGCCTGTATATCGTTGACGGGCGAGGACAAGCCGTCGCGCGGTACGACAAGCGGTACTGTTCCAATTCGGAAATCACGGACTGGTACGCGGCGGGCAACCAGCCTGTCACCGTAGAGATCAAGGGAATCCGGCTGGGTTTTCTGATCTGTATCGAGGTTCAGTTTTCCGAATTTTTCATGGAATATGAGCGGCTTGGCGTGGATTGCGTCTGCCTTTCGTCCGGTCCTGGCTTGGAAATGTTCCGAATCCAGTGTCAGGGGCACGCGGCCAGCAATTGCCTTTGGCTGAGTTATTCCGTTCCCGAAAACGGGAGCGATAAACAACCATCCTGTTTCATCGGTCCGGATGGCGAGATTCTGGCCTCATGCGTGCGCGGCGCGTCCGGTCTGGTGATCGGCGAGATCGATCCGTCTGATGCGAAATGGGACATTCCTGTGAATAAGGCGCGGCCCTGGCGGCGTAGGGCGCGCGCGGGAGAAATCTACCTCGAACACAGGTTGAAGGATTAAGGGCACGCTGGCCTATTGCCGCCCTCAAGGGGCTCGGCTAACTTCCATCCCATGTTCAAGAAAATCCTGATCGCCAACCGTGGCGAAATCGCCTGTCGTGTGATGCGGACCGCAAAGCGCATGGGCATCCAGACCGTCGCCGTCTATTCCGATGCCGATGCGGACGCCCTGCATGTCCGGACCGCAGATGAGGCGGTGCATATCGGCCCCGCGGCCTCTGCGGAATCATACCTCGTGATCGAGAAGATCATGGATGCGATCCGGCAGACCGGCGCAGAGGCGGTGCATCCGGGATACGGTTTCCTTTCCGAGAACGCGGCCTTCGCCGAAGCTCTCGAAAAAGAAGGCGTTGCCTTTATCGGCCCGGGCATCAAGGCCATCGGCGCCATGGGCGACAAGATCGAATCGAAGAAACTGGCGCACGCGGCGAACGTGAGCACCGTGCCGGGCTATCTCGGTATCCTCGCCGACGACACCGAAGCGGCCAAGGTCGCCCGCGAGATCGGCTATCCAGTGATGATCAAGGCTTCCGCCGGCGGTGGCGGCAAGGGCATGCGGGTTGCCTATAATGACGATGAGGTGGTGAGCGGTTTTCGCTCGGCGGTGAACGAGGCTCGCTCCAGTTTCGGTGATGAGCGCGTCTTCATTGAGAAGTTCGTCGAAGAACCGCGCCATATCGAAATCCAGGTGATCGCGGACAAGCACGGCAACGTCGTACACTTGGGGGAGCGGGAATGCTCCATCCAGCGCCGCCACCAGAAGGTCATCGAGGAGGCGCCGAGCCCGTTCCTGGACGAGAAAACCCGGGCTGCCATGGGCGCCGAGGCCGTGGCTCTGGCGCAGGCGGTGGATTATTCCTCCGCCGGAACCGTCGAGTTCATCGTGGACGCGGACCGGAATTTCTATTTCCTGGAGATGAACACCCGGCTGCAGGTGGAGCACCCGGTGACGGAACTGGTCACCGGCCTCGATCTGGTCGAGATCATGATCCGCTCGGCGGCGGGGGAGAAGCTGCCCTTCACCCAGGACGACATCAAGATGACCGGCTGGGCCGTCGAGTCGCGGATCTATGCCGAGGATCCCTATCGCGGCTTCCTGCCCTCCACGGGCCGTCTGGTGCGCTACCAGCCGCCGGAGGAGAGCGACACGGTGCGCGTCGATACCGGCGTCTATGAAGGTGCCGAGATTTCCATGTTCTACGATCCGATGGTGGCCAAGCTCTGCACCTACGGGGACACAAGAATCGAGGCGGTGGACCGGATGGCCGAGGCGCTCGACCGGTTCCTGGTGCGCGGTATCGGCCACAATGTCGATTTCCTCTCCGCCGTGATGGCGCATGAGCGGTTCCGCGAGGGACGGCTGTCGACCGGCTTTATCGCCGAGGAATATCCGGACGGCTTCCATGGCGCGCCGGTGAGCGAAGAGATCGAGAATGCCATGCGGGCCGTCGCGGTGGCGGCGGAATGCGCCTATGCGGAGCGGAACCGGATGATTTCCGGTCAGACTCCCGTCGGCGACCGCAACCCGCCGCAACGGGCCTGGAAGGTCCGTCATGACGATACGGCGGAAGATGCGGATGCAAGTGTGGTCGATGGCGGGTTCGATGTGACCATAGGCGGCTCCACCTACGCGGTGCGCGGTGTGCTGCGGGCCGGAGAGCCGGTGTTCGGCGGCATGGTCAACGGCAAGCCGTTCCCTGTCCAGTTCGAGCGCAAGGGGATCGATTATCTGGCTTCCATCGCCGGAGCCCAGCGCCGCTTCACGGTGATCAGCCGGCGGGCGTCCGATCTGCTGGACCGGATGCCGAAGAAAGAGGCCGCCGATCTCAGCAAATTCCTGCTGTCGCCGATGCCGGGTCTGCTGGTCTCGCTTGCCGTGGGCGAGGGAGACGCGGTCAAGGCCGGGCAGGAACTGGCCGTGGTCGAGGCAATGAAGATGGAGAATGTGCTGCGGGCGGAAAAGGATGGTACGGTGGCGAAAATCCACGCTGCTGCCGGTGGCAGCCTTGCCGTCGATCAGCAGATCATCGAGTTCGAATAAACGCATGCCTGCCGGACGGGTTTTGCAGGGTTTTTCCCTTGCAACTGCTCCGGAAACCCACTAATACAGCGCCCCTGAGATCGCACCGTCGGTGCAATCGGTACCGACGAACTGAGGATAAGTGACATGGCAGTTCCCAAAAGGAAAACGACCCCGTCGAAGCGCGGCATGCGTCGTGCCCATGATCGGGTGAAAGCTGATGCGTATGTGGAAAGCCCGGACACCGGTGAACTGCACCGTCCGCACCACATCGATCTGAAAACCGGCATGTATCGCGGCCGCCAGGTCCTGAAGGTCAAAGACGCCTTCTAAGACCGGCACGCATATGTGACGTGAAAAGGCCCCTTTTGGGGCCTTTTTCCATTTTGGCGTCAGGGCTATCGTTTTCCCAATAATCAGAAAAGCGGGGGAGGCGATAAAATGGCGGGAAATGCAGCGGCGCTGAGGGCGCGACTGGCAACAGGGCGAATCCTGACGATTCCCGGCTGCTATGACGCGATGAGCGCGAAACTGGTGGAGCAGGCCGGTTTCGATGCGGCCTATGTCAGCGGCTACGCGGTCAGCGCGACGCAGATCGGCCTGCCGGATGCGGGCCTGCTTTCCTATAAGGAAATCCTCGATCAGGCCCGGGACATTGCGGGGGCCGTCTCCATCCCGTTGATCGGGGACGCGGATACCGGATTCGGCAATCCGGTCAATGTCCGGCGCACGGTGAAGGGGTTCGCCGATGCGGGAATCGCCTGCATCATGCTGGAAGATCAGGTTTTTCCGAAACGGTGCGGATTCGCCAAGGGCGTCGAGGTGGTACCGCGGGGCGAAGCATTGACCCGGTTGCAGGCCGCGCTCGACATGCGGGACGAGATCCGCGCGGAGGGCGGCGACGTGCTGATACTGGCCCGCACGGACAGCCGTGTTGCCGAAGGACTGGAGGAAGCGCTCTGGCGCTGCGAGGCCTTCGCCGATCGGGGCGCCGATATCGTCTATTTCGAAGGACCGCAGAGCCGGGGCGAGATGGAGGCGCTGTGCAGCCGGGTGCAGGCGCCGAAGCTGTTGGCCCAACTCGAACGCGAAGGCCGCCCGCTGCTTAGCCCCAAGGAGGCGGAGGCGATCGGCTATGACTGCCTGCTGTTCGGCGTCACCCTGCTGAATGTCTCGATCCGGGCCATGCGTGACGCGCTCGCCCTGATGGCTCAGGGCAATCACCCGGGCCCGGACCGGCTTCTGAGTTTCGACGAGCTGTACGAGACGGTGGGGTTCGACTGGTATTATGAGCAGGAAGAGCGCTATCGGGGCGAGTGAAGCTTAGAGCCACACTCTCCCCCACATGCGTCATCCCGTTGAAAAAACGGGATCCAGGGATGGCGGGTAGTATTCTGTGATCGCCTAGGTCCCGGCTCGCTGGCCGGGATACGATTAAAATCAAACCTTCCGGACCTCGCACCATGAGCAGCGCAGCGGGATGGAGCCGCTGACCGGGTCGCATTGTTCAGTCGGAATGGCGGTGTTCATGTTGGCCGCGTGCGCATCTCCGCCGGTGTTCGGCGTATCCGTGCTGTCGCTCACGGCCCAGCCATGCTGGGCGAAGACGGCGCCGGGGGCGAGGTCCTTGCCGAGTTTCGCGCGGGCAATGAATGTCCCGGCCTTCGTGCTGATCTCGACCCAGTCATGATCGGCGATCCCGCGTGCTTCCGCTGTGGCGGGTGTCATCTCCAGGATTGGGTCCGGTTGCAGCTTTCGCAGCGAGGGAATGTTGCGGTGCTGGCTGTGGCAATAGACAACGGTCTTGGCTGATCCGAGGCGGAGGGGGAACAGACTGTCCTCCTCTTTCGGCAGGTCAGTCATATCGAGGCTTGGCACCGGAGCATAGCCATGCTCCAGCATCTGCTCCGAATAGACCTCCAGCCGCCTGGACGGGGTCGGGAAGCCACCTGCGAGGTGCGCCTCGGTTGCGACCTCTGCATCCAGCGTGACACCCTCTGGCGAGGCTCTGAGGGTATTCAGTCCAACTCCCGAGGGGGCCAGGATGTGGGCGTGGCCCTTGTCCGCGTTGCAATCGAACATGACGTCCGAGAGACCGAGCCTGCGGGACAGTTCCAGCACGATATCTGTATCGCTCTTCGTCTCGCCGACCGGTGCTATCACGGCCGGGCGGAGCTGGACTTTGCGCATGCCTTCCAGGCTGGCGTCGAAGCCGTTGCGCAGCCCTTCACGTTCCCATGACGTTGCGACCGGCAGCACAATATCCGCATGCTTGGCGCTTTCGTTCAGGAAGAAGTCCGTATGGACGTGGAAGTCGAGCTTGCCGAAGGCCTCCTTCGCTTGGGCCGTGTCCGGCTGGGAGGCGAGCGGATTGCCGCCGAAGGAGAACAGCATGCGGACGGGGTAGGGCGCACCGTCGGTAATGGCGCGGTAGACGTCCCGTGCGGTCACCCAGCCCTGTCTGCCGGGGCCGAGGGGGCGTTCCGTGAGGCCGAGCGCCTTGGCCTTCTGGCTGTTGCTCAGGAGATCATGCCCGGCGATGTCGTTGAATTTGGCGGCACCGCCCGGAACATTCCCGCCCTTCTTGCCATAATGCCCGGTCAGCCCGTAGAGGGTGGAGATCGCCCGGTCCGTCTGCGTCGCGGTCAGGCTTTGTCCGACGCCGTTCCAGGCGTAATAGGCCAGAGACGGGCTTTCGAAGAGGATGCCGGCGGCATTGTGCAGATTTTCTTCGCTGATACCCGCAATCTCTGCGACACGTTCCGGCGGATAGTCTGCGGCAGCGTCCGCAAGGGCCTGCAGGGCGGTCCGGCAGTGCAAGGCGCCAGTGCTGGCCTCTATGGTGTGTGAGCCGAACAGTGCAGCATCTTCCGGTGTATCCAGCCAGCGGCCTTCTTTCGCATCGTAACGCAGGGGAGTGCCACCCGCCGAGGGGGCTGCGAGCAGGATATCCGGGTTTCCTTCAGGTGCCAGATCGCTTTCCCGCAGCAGGCGGCTCGTTTCGGGATGCAGCAGAAAGGCGGCGTTGGTCCATGTGCGGGCAAAGGCCTGATCGAACCGGCCGCTTTCCAGCATCAGATGGAGCAATCCCAGCGCCACGGCCTGGTCCGTCCCGGGGCGGACGCGCAGCCAGCAATCGGCGCGTCGGGCAAAGAGCGTCGGGCGCGGGTCGATGACGACCAGTTTCGCGCCCTTGCGGATGGCCTTCTGGATTTCGGTCGAGCGGGCGAGCCAGGTCGCGGCCGGATTATGACCCCAGAGCAGCACGCAATCCGTATGGGCGAAATCTGGTGTGCCGATATCGGTGCCGTAGGTGAAGCGGGAGGCCACGTCCTTGTGCCAGTTGCAGATTTCCGTCCCGTAGATGGTGTTCGGGCTGCCATAGGCACGGATGAACCGCTCGATCCACGAGATGCTGTCGGAGATGTGCGTGCCGCTCGGCGTGGTGACGGAGAAGGCAACCTGCTCGGGGCCGTGCTCGTCCCGGATGCGGCCCATATGGCTGGCGATCTCGTCCAGCGCGTCCTCCCAGGAAACCGACTCCCAGGTCGGCACCTTCGCGCCCTTGGGGGAGGTGCGCCGCAGTGGCCGGGTCAGCCGGTCCGGGTGGTAGACCAGCTCGGGCGCGGCCTTGCCCTTGGGACAGAGCTTGGCGCCGCTCGGATGGTCCGGCAGCGGGTCGATGCCGAGCAGCTTTCCATCCTCGACTGTGGCCACACAGCCGCAGCGCGAGCGGCACTGGGTACAGAAGGCGGGGATGCGGGCTTGTTCGGTCATGAGCGGGAACTCCCCAGGGGATAGCGGGAAAGCTGACATATTCGTTATCCCGGCCGCAGAGCCGGGGCCTGTTGATCATAGAACGACCCCCGTCATCCCTGGCTCCCTGTGTGCGCAGGGATGACGGTTCTAGGTGGGCTCAGGCAGCAGTGAGCGCGTTCAGCTCTGCTTCCGTGAAACCGAGATTCCGGGCGGAGCCGAGAATATCAGACCAGGCTGCAGCCGCGAGCGGCAGGCCCGCCGCTTGCCGTTCAGCCATCACCCGCCGTTCATTCTCGCCGGGCACCAGCACTTCACTGTGGCCATCGGCCGTACGGGCGCTTTTGACGAAGGCGATATAGGATTTGATCTCCTCGGCCATGCTGTCCTGACCGTCGAACTTCTCGGTATCGATATAGATCGACAGCATGCCGTTGCAGAACCGCCGCCGTTCCGGCTCACCCGGCCCGCCTGCACAGCCGGAGCCGGTGAGGGCACCGGCCATCATCTCCATCATGAAATTGAGGCCCGAGCCTTTGTGGCCGCCGAAAGCGGTGAGCGCGCCGGGGCCTTCATAGGGCATCGGTGCCTTGCCTTCAGGCACATCGCCGTAGAGCGGCCAGGGATCACTTGTCAGGGCGCCGTCCGCGTCGATCAGCGCGCCTTCGGGCAATGCCTTGCCGCCCCTGAGAGCAACCAGGGCCTTGCCCTCGGCGACCGTGGAGGTGGCGAAGTCATGCACCACCGGGTCCTGTCCCTCGACGGGAATGCCGATGCAGAAGGGCGAGGTGCCCATGCGCCGTTCCCGTGCGCCGAACGGGGCGACAAGCAGGGAGCCCCGGACATTGACCATATGCAGGGAGGCGACACCGGCTTCCGCTGCCCGCTCCGCCCAGTCGCCGATCCGGCCGAGATGGCCCGAATTGCGCAGCGCTGTCAGGGCGAGGCCGTGTTGCTTTACCTTCTTCAGGCCAATGTCGACGGTCTGCTCGCCAATGGTCTGCCCGAAGCCGTAATTCCCGTCGAGGATCGCCATGACATCGTTTTCCATGACGGTTTCGACCGTCTGGCCGATCTTCTGCCGCCCGCTCTCGGCCCATTCGAGATAGCGCGGCACCCGGATCACGCCGTGGCTGTCATGTCCCCGGAGATTGGCCCCGGTCAGCCGCTCCGCGATGCAGGCGGCCTCCGTTTCGGAGCAGCCGGCGCGCGCGAACATCGCGCGCACCAGCCGGATCATCACATCGGGGGCGACCCGAACTTCATTTGGCGCGCCCATCATCAGGCGCGCATGTCGCTTACCGCCGCATTGATCGCGGAGGAGAGGAGGCGCACGTCGTTGGCCAGCGTCACCAGATCGAAGCCCTTGGCCAGCATGTTCTTGGCATAGCTGTTCTCAAGGCAGTGGATGCCCGCCTTGATGCCCGCGGCCTTGGCGGCAGCGAGGATCTTGTCGATGGCTTCCAGCATTTCCGGCTCGGCGCGGTCCAGTCCCGGCTTGTGGCCAAGCGAGATGGAAAGATCGCTCGGGCCGATATAGAGGCCGGTCAGGCCGGGTGTCGCCGCGATCTCGGCAACATTCGCCAGTGCTTCCTCGGTCTCGATCATCGCCAGGGTGACGATCGTCTTGTTGGACTGGTTGTGATAATCGGCGCCATAGACCATTCCAGCGCGGGTCGGGCCGGAGGAACGGTATCCGTCGGGCACGTAATTGCAGGCGCCGACGAGCGCTTCCGCATCCGCACGGTTGTTTACCATCGGGCAGATGATGCCGAGGGCGCCGGCATCCAGCAGCTTCATGATGATGCCAGGCTCCAGCCACGGCGGGCGAACGACCGGTGTCGCGTCCGACGCGCTCATCGCCTGCAGCATGGTGAGTGCGGCCTGGTAGTCGACCAGACCGTGCTGCAGATCGATGGTGATGGAGTCGAAATCCTGCATCGCGAAGATTTCGGCAGTGAAGGTGTTCGGAACGGATAGCCAGCCGTTGATCGCGCCGCGGCCGTCTTTCAGGCAATCTCTCAATCGTGTTTTCATGGCCTGCCCTCCCTAGAGCACTTCTTTGTTGATGACGGTGTCCGGGTTCGGCTTGCCGTCGAGCACGTTGAGAACGTTCTCTGCCGTCTGGCTTGCCATCCGCAGGATCGATTGTTCGGTCACGCCGGCGCTGTGCGGGCTGACGATGATGTTGTCGAGCTGGAACAGGGGATGCTCCGGCTTCGGCGGCTCGCTGGCGAAGACGTCGATGCCGGCCCCGGCGATGGCGCCGGAGGTCAGTGCGTCATACAGCGCATCCTCGTCCACCATGCCGCCGCGCGCGGTGTTGATCACATGTGCGGTCGGCTTCATCGCAGCGAACTGTGCCTTGCCCATCAGATTCACCGTTTCCGGGCTCTTCGGGCAGTGCAGGGAGACGAAATCCATCTGCGGCAGAACCGCCGCCAGATCGTGGACAGGCGTGCAACCCGCCGCCTTGATCACCGCGTCATCGACGAAAGGATCGATGACCGACACTTTCATGTCGAAGGCCAGTGCCCGCTTTGCGACGCGGGTGCCGATCCGGCCGAAACCGACCAGCAGCACGGACTTGTCGGCAATGTCCTGGGCGCCCATCTGGCGCTTGATCCAGAAATTGTCGTTCCGTGTGGCGTGGTCGAACTCGACGCTTTTCTTCGCCAGGGACAGGATGAAATACATCGTGTGTTCGGCCACGGACACGGCATTCGACGTGGCTGCAACGCAGAGCGGAATACCGCGTTCGGTGAGAGCGGCAACATCGACGGAATCGTAGCCGACGCCATGACGGGAGACGACCTTGAGGTTCGGAGCCGCCTCGATCACCGCGCGCGGGATCTTGGTGGTCTGAACCGCGATGGCGTCAATGTCATGGGCATGAGCGATCAGCTCTTCCTCGGTCGGGAACTGCAGCACGGTGGTCTTGACGTCGTCACGGGCGTCGAACTGGGATTGGCCGGCGTCGTTGAGCTTGTCGACGACCAGCACATGAAACTTGTTCATCTTTGGGTCTCTCAGGCTGGGATCTCAGGCTGGCGGATCAGTGGATTTCGGCGGAACCGGCCATTGCGGCCTTCAGCTTGTCGATGTCGAAATCCGGCGACTTGGCGGCATCGAGAATGACCTTCTCTTTCCGCTCCAGCAGGGCGATGGCTTCGGGCAGTTTTTTCACTGCTTCGGCCGGCACCACCACGGCACCATGCCGGTCCGCATGGATGATATCGTCGTGATTGACCGCCATGCCGCCGACATTCACCGGCACGCCGAAATCGACGGGATGAACCCAGCCATGGCTCGGGCCGACCTTGCCGCCGAGGATCTGGAAACCGGGCGCCGAGGCATCGACATCGCGGAAAGATCCGTTGGTGACGCAGCCCAGACAGCCGAGACCCTTGTGGATGTTGGTGTTCACCTCACCCCAGAAAGCACCGAAACCGGGCTCCGGGTCGAGATCCTGTAACACCACGATGCGGGGCAGCGCGCCGTCCGCGACATAGGTGTAATAGGCGGCGCGGGTGGCTTTGGCATCGCCCTGAGGCGGCGTGACGGCGCGCATCGTGGCGGTGCGGGCATAGCCGCAGATCGGGGGCAGGGATGGATCGAGCGCGACCAGTGGCATGGTGGTGAAGCCGATGGTCCGGCGCTCAGGTGTGACGACCTCGAGGCCGTTGCAGATTGTGGGGGTATCCCACTCCGTCAGCTTGCGCAGATCGGCCAGGGTGATATCGGACATGTCCTCCCGTCCCATAAAGTTGTTTTTGATTGGTATTTTCTTGCAGCTTAACGATGGCTTACGGGACAGTGTAGCGCCCTTTTGGAAACTATCGCCTGAAAGCGGGGACCGTATCGGATGAAGGAACGCAAGCGCATAGGGCTGATCGCCCACGATGCCCGCAAACCGGCGCTCAGGGCGTTCGTGCATGCTCACAGGGACCGGTTCGCCGGGCATGATCTCTATGCCACCGGGACGACGGGAAAAGTCATCGCCGAGGATACCGGGCTTGCGGTTCAGTGCCTGAAAAGCGGTCCGCTCGGTGGCGATCAGCAGATGGGGGCGTTGATCGCGGAGGGCGGGCTCGATATCCTGCTCTTCTTCACGGATCCGATGACATCCATGCCGCACGATGTGGATGTGAAGGCGCTACTGCGACTCTGCACGCTCTACAATGTCGTGCTTGCCTGCAATCAGGCGAGTGCGGATTTCGTCCTCGGCAGCCCTTTGTTCGATGCGGCGTATGAAGCCGCCGAACCCGATAATGAAGGCTACCTCAACCGGGTGCTTCCCTGACGCAGAGGCTGTGCCATTTCCGCACGGATTTGGCTTCCGGCCGCTCTTTGGTGTGTCTGCGCTGCATCAGTTTCACTGAATGGATCGCGCGGAAAACCTGCGGCGGTTTACGGAACCGCAAGTCATAACAAAATAGTAGATCACTTTATTGATGCAGTAATTTATCCGGAATTGTCTGGGATTTTTGCATCAGTTGGGCGTTGGTTGCGAATACTCGCGCGCGGCCAGAAATTTCGGGTTGGAAAGCTTCAGTTTTTCCTCGGCAAGGACGGTCAGAAGCGTGTGGACCGGGCCGGTGAGGGAGGGGTCGTAGAGGCCTTCGCGCAGCTCACGGGTCAGGTCGCGTGACAGGGTGTCGAGCTTGGTTTCGGCATCATGTCCCGCTCGCTCGACATTGTCCTCACCATAGAGCCCGGCAAATCCGTCGAGAATGCGCTGGATACCATCGCGACCGGCATCTGCGTCCAACTCACGGGACGCCGTGGCAAGCGCGCTGGCGATCATCAGGCCGAGATATTTCTTGTCTCCGTCGAGAGCGGGCAGAATGTCGTCCTGGAAGGCGGCCAGGGCTGTTTCGATCAGGGCCTTTCTGCCGGGTGCTTCAAACATTGGCGCGGATCCTTTCGATTTCAGCGATCTGCTGCAGAATATCGAGTTCCATTTCGGCGGCCTTGCGGCCGGTAAGGGCGAGCTCGATCGAGCGTTCGGCCCCGGAATTATGCCGCTCCCCCTGAAGCAGGGCGATGGCGCCCCAGCGCACGGTGGCCAGCACTTCCCAATAGGGAACAAGCGACCAGTCGAGGGCTGCTCCGGCTTCTTCCTCGTATCCGGCGTAAAGATCTCTCCGGCTGCCAACACCGCCCGCCTCGCGCTCGTCCGCGCCGAAGCGCCAGCAGCGGGCGCAGAACCAGCCGACATCTTCCAGAGGATCGCTCCACCCGGCGAATTCCCAGTCCAGCACGCCGGTCAGTTTGCCGTCCGCGACCATGTAGTTCCCGGTCCGGAAGTCCCGGTGGCAGAGCGCGGCCGGGTTTGGCGCCGGGCGATTCAGCTCCAGCCAGCGCAGTCCCCATTCCAGGGCCGGATAGGCTTTCGGGAGGCTATCGAGAAAGCCGTGGAGCTCGGAGATTCGCTGGGCGGCCGGGTTGGCCGGAGCATCGCCGAGGAAATCCAGATCGGGGCGGGGCGGGCGGATACGGTGCAGCCGCGCCATCTCCCGGCCGATCTGCCGGGCAAGGCCGGTGCGGTGCGGGTCAAGGGCGGTATCTCGGGTGAGCATGCGGGGATTGGCCGTGCCGTCCGCCTTGCGCATGACATAGAAGGGTTTGCCGGTGATCGAGCCTGTCGGCTCAAGCGCGAACGGTTCGGGCACGGTCATACCGGCATCGAACCCGGCGGAGAGCAGCCGGAATTCTTCCACCCGGCCGTGGCTTTCATCCACCCCGGAGGCTGCGTCCGTGCGGAGCACGGCATGTTCCAGCCCGTCAAGCCGTCCGCCCTGGATCGTCAGATCCAGTAGCCAGTTTTCCTGTATGGCGCCGCCGGAAAGCAGTTTTGCTCCGGTGATCTCGATTTTTCCGGCACCCGTTTCCGGCTGTAGCCATTCAGCCACCGCGCTGCGCATTCCTGCATCCATACCCAAGCGTCATCCCAATTCGATGCGGGCGTTCCGGCCCATTCTTGAGTGCGCGATTAAGCCGAGCCATGCCCTGCTTTGCAATGCCTGAGTGTGATATCCGCGCGGCGCCGGCTGTTCCCGCTGCGGCATGGGTGAGATCGGCGGAAGAGGCTATGCGGATGTAGCCGCGCCCGCTTATGCTGCCGCCTCTTTCAACGCATTGGAGCGAACAGGTTATGGATATCAAGCGCTATCGCACGGGCGAGCGGATGAGTCAGGTCGTGGTCCACGGCAACACGGTCTATACGGCAGGCCAGGTCGCCCAGAACGCACCGGGTGCCAGTGTTGCCGATCAGACCAAGGATATCCTGGCGAACCTGGATGCCCTGCTTGCCGAGGCCGGCACCGACAAGTCGAAGCTTCTGACCGCCACGATCTGGCTGAACTCGATGGATGATTTCGCAGAAATGAATGCTGTCTGGGACGGCTGGGTGGTTGCGGGCTCAACCCCGTGCCGTGCCTGCGTCGAGTCTCCGAAGCTCGCCAGCCCGAAATACACTGTCGAAATCATGGCCATCGCCGCTCTGTAAGCGTGTTGCCTGTGATCTTCTAGTCTAGTCGTTTGCGTCGGCGTTCCTGGCCCAGTCCAGTTGCGCCGGCGTTTCGATCGTTCCCGGACGGGAATTGCGCACGATCCTGATCGCATCGTCCGGTGTTGACCCGCAGGCCATAAGCAGGCGCGCGGCGATCATGCCGCTGCGGCCGAAACCGGCCCGGCAATGAATCAGGATGGCGCCGCCGGTTTTCAGACGTTCGGACAGGATGGTTTCCAGCGAGGACCAGGCTTTGGTGTCGGCGTCCGACGGAATATCGAAATCCCTGATCGGAAAATGCGTCCAGCTGACAGAATGCCGGAGGAGGATGTCCCGTATGCCGGGCACGCCGAGTTCGACCAGTTCTTCTGCCGTTGCCAGTGTCAGAACGGCATCGATCCCGGAGCTGGCAATCCGGTCCAGTGTTTCCTCATCCCCCGGAATAGGGCCGAGAAAAAGCGTTCCTGATGTTCCCGGAACCGGAATTTCGGTCGCGCCATATCGTTCCATGGCGGGATGCTATCCGGGGAAATATGAATAGATGGTGAACGGAATGTTCAATCGAACGATTCCATGTCGGCTGCTGCGCTGCGGTCGTATCCGAGACTGGCCTTGAGAAGCTGGCGCGTATAGGCCTCACTCGGCTCCGACGCGCGGAGCTGGGCGACTGTCAATTCCTCGACGATGCGCCCCGCATTCATCACCGCGAGCCGGTCGCACATATGGGCGATCACCGAAAGATCGTGGCTGACCAGGACAAAGGTCAGGCCGCGTTCCTGCTTGAGACGTTGCAGCAGGTTCAGGATTTCCGCCTGCACCGATACGTCGAGCGCGGATGTCGGCTCATCCAGCAGCAGGATTTCCGGCTCCAGGATAAGCGCCCGGGCGATGGCGACGCGCTGACGCTGCCCGCCGGAAAGCTGATGCGGATAGCGGAACCGGAAGGTTGGGCCGAGGCCGGCCGCGACAAGCACATCACGGACCCGGCCTTCTATATCGCTCATGCCGTGGATCTGGCAGGGCTCGCTCAGGATGCGGTCGACGGTATGGCGCGGGTGCAGCGAGCCGTAAGGGTCCTGAAACACCATCTGGACGCGTTTGTAGAACGGTTTGCCGCGTACCCGGCCAAGCTGGGTACCGCCGATCTCGATGGTGCCCGTCCAGTCCGCATTGAGACCGCTCATGGCGCGCAGGACGGTGGACTTGCCGGAGCCGGACTCGCCGACCAGACCGAAGGTCTCCCCCTCTGCCACGTTGAAGGATACGCCGCGCACGGCATGCACGATTTCGTCGTCGGAGCCGAAGCGGACATCGAGATCGGATACGGAAATCAGCGGCATCTTAATGGCCTCACTTGAAATAGGCATCGACACCGGGCTCCGTCTTCCAGCTTTCCTGGCGTTCCAGCACCGGCAGCGGGCCGGGCTCGCGGTCGAGACGCGGCAGTGAATTAAGCAGGCCGCGGGTATAGGGGTGTTTCGCCTGGTCCAGTTCGCTCGCCTTGCAGGTTTCCACGATCTGCCCGGCATACATGATGATCACCCGATCGCAGAAAGAGGCGACAAGGTTGAGATCGTGCGAGACGAACATCAGTCCCATGCCGCGCTGGGTAACGAGATCGTCGATGATCGCCAGCACCTGCATCTGCACGGTGACGTCGAGTGCCGAGGTGGGCTCGTCCGCGATCATCAGATCTGGATCGGGGATCAGCATCATGGCGATCATGATGCGCTGGCCCATGCCGCCCGAGACTTCATGCGGGTAGAGCGAGAGCACCCGCTCCGGATCGCGGATCTTCACAGCCCCCAGCATTTCGATCGTGCGTGCCTTTGCCTCCCGGGAAGAGGCGCCTGTATGCACGCGGTAGGCTTCGGCGATCTGCTCACCGATGGTCATCACCGGGTTAAGGGAATATTTCGGATCCTGCATGACCATGGAAATCCGGTCGCCCCGGATATCCCGCATCTGCTTCTCGCTGAGTTTGAGCAGATCCTGGCCATCGAATTCCATGCGCTTGGCGGTGATTTCCCCCGGCGGCCGGATCAGGCGCAGGACGGAACGGCCGGTCATGGTTTTGCCCGAACCGGATTCGCCGACGATGCCGACTTTTTCCCGGCCGACGGAGAAGCTGATATTGCGCACGGCATCGACAATGCCGGTGCGGGTGTGGAAGCGGACCGAGAGATCCTCGACGGTCAGCAGGGCGCCGTTCTTGCCGCCGTTCGTCCCGGTCATTGGCCGCTCCGGGGATCGAGAATATCGCGCAGCCCGTCGCCGAGCAGGTTGAAGCCGAGGCTGACAATGAAGATGGCGAGGCCGGGCATGGTGGCGACCCACCACTGATCCAGAAGGAATTTCCGGCCGGAGGAAATCATCGCGCCCCATTCCGGAATGGGCGGTTGTGCGCCGAGGCCAAGGAAGCCGAGACCGGCGGCGGTCAGGATGATGCCCGCCATGTCGAGGGTGACCCGGACGATCACCGACGAGAGGCAGAGCGGCATCACATGTCCGGCGATGATGCGGACGGGCGACGCGCCCTGTAGCCGGATGGCGCTGATATAGTCCTGATGCCGCACGGTCAGCGTTTCCGCCCTGGCAAGGCGTGCATAAGGCGGCCAGGAAGTGATGGCGATGGCCAGCACCGCATTCTCGATACCCGGGCCGAGCGCGGCGACGAAAGCCAGCGCCAGCACAAGCCGTGGGAAAGCGAGAAAGATATCGGTCAGCCGCATCAGAGCGGTATCCGTCCAGCCGCCCACATATCCGGCGAGCGTGCCGATCACGAGGCCGACAACGGGCGCGGTGACCGCCACCAGGGTGACGATATAGAGCGTGATGCTGGCGCCATGGATCAGCCGGCTCAGGATATCGCGCCCCAGCTCGTCCGTGCCGAGCAGATGGCCGGGGGAGCCCGGTGGCTGCAGGCGGTTCGCCAACTCCTGGGTATATGGATCGTGCGGGGCGATCCATGGCGCCAGAGCGGAAAGAACGATCAGCGTTACCAGAATACCGAGGCCGAACAGGGCAAGCGGGTTACGGGAGAGTGAAAGCCAGCCGAGATAGGCTTGCACCATGCGTGCATGTCTACGTGACGCGGGCGTGTCCGTGGTCAGCCAGGCGCGGAGGCCGGGTTTCGCGGAAGTGAGTGTGTCTGCTGTCATGATTTCTGTGTCCTGCTATCGGGCGCGCGGATCGACAAGCCGGTAGAGCAGGTCGGAGAGCAGATTGAGGCCGACAAAGACACCGCCGACGACAATGGTTCCGCCAAGGACGGCATTCATGTCAGCCGAGAGCAGGCCTGTGGTGATGTAAAAGCCGAGGCCGGGCCAGGCGAAGACGGTTTCGGTCAGCACCGATCCTTCAAGCAACTGGGCGTAGGAAAGCGCGATCACGGTGATCAACGGCACCAGCACATTGCCGAGGGCATGGCGCCAGATCACCTGGAATTCCGAGATGCCCTTCACGCGAGCGGTGGTGATGTATTCCTGGCTCAACTGTTCCAGCATGAAACTGCGGGTCATGCGGCTGATATAGGCGATCGAGTAGTAGCCGAGCACGGAGGCGGGCAGGATGATGTGCGAGAAGGCATTGCCGAAAATCTCGAAATCCCCGGCGATCAGACTGTCGATCAGGATAACGCCGGTGATCCTTGGCACCACATCCTCGAAGAAGATGTCGAGCCGGCCCGGCCCGCCGACCCAGCCAAGCACGCCATAGAAGATCAGCAGGCCGATCAGGCCGAGCCAGAAGACCGGCATGGAATAGCCGAAGAGGCCCAGCAGACGGACGATCTGGTCCGGCCAGCGACCCTTGTTGACCGCGGCGATCACGCCCATGGGGACGCCGAAGAGGATGCCGAAGATGGTGGCGATGGTCGCCAGCTCCAGGGTTGCCGGGAACACCCGGGCAATATCCTCCGCGACCGGTCTGGCGGTCAGCAAGGAGGTGCCGAGATCACCCTGGAAGACGTCCCGGATGTAATAGAAAAACTGGATATAGAGCGGTTGATCCAGGCCCATCGCAACGCGGGCGGCCTGATAGATCTCCTCGCTTGCCTTGTCGCCGACAACGGACAGCGCGGGGTCGATAGGCATGACCCGGCCGATGATGAAGGTGACGAAAAGCAGGCCGACAAAAGTGACGGCAACGGTTGCGGCCGTACTGAGGACGGACCGCAAAATACGCGGGGAGAGGAGCACTGCTCCTCTCCCTGTCGCAAGTGATGTGTTTAGTGCCATACGGCAGCTTTATCCCCGAAGGTTACTTCTTGACCGTATCGTACGAGACATTGCTCACGGCGCTGCCGGTATAGAAACCGGTGACATTCTTGCGCAAGCCGGTCTGCTCGATTTTCTGCAGCATGACGATGAACGGGCTGGACTTCTGATGGTCCGTCTGGATCTTGCGGTACATCTCTGCCCGGGTGTCACGATCGCTTTCCTCGACGGCGGCTTCGGTTTCCTTGGTCATCTCCGGGATGTCCCAGGCGTTCCGCCAGGCCAGCTTGCCGGTATTCTTTGCTTCGAACGCGTTGTCCGGGTTATGCGCGAAGGTGTCGGCATTGGTGTGCGGATCCGGATAATCCGGGCCCCAGGCACCGAGATAGATCTCGTGCTTGCGGGCGCGATAAGCGCCAAGGGTCTGCTTGCCGGTGCCGACTTCAAGGGTTGCCTTGATGCCTGCCTTGGCGAAGTTGTTCTGCAGGGACTGACCGATCTCCAGGCGCTCCTGGGCGTTCCGAACGAAGATCTTCACGTCGAAACCGTCCGCTTCACCCGCTTCGGCGAGAAGGGCTTTCGCCTTTTCGACGTCGAGCTTGTAGGGCTTGTCTTTCAGCTCGCCAAGATAGGTCAGCGGCAGGAAAGCCTGATGCACGGTGTACTGACCGCGCAGGAAGCTGTTCGCCATGCCTTCATAATCGACCAGATAGCGGAAGGCTTCCTGCACCTTCGGCTTGGCCAGAACCGGCACGTCCTGGTTCAGGGAGAAGTACATGATGCGGCCGCGCAGATCCTCTTCCATCTTAACGCCGTCATTACCGGCGATGCCGGCGATATCGTCGGGGGAGAGGTTGCGGGCAACGTCGATGTCGCCTTTTTCAAGCAGCAGACGCTGGGTGGCGGATTCCTGAATGTGACGCATGAAGACACGCTTCATGGCAGGCGCTCCGCCCCAGTAATCCGGGTTGGCATCGAGAACATAGTTCTCGTTCGGCTTCCAGCCGCGCAGCGAGTAGGCGCCGGAACCGGCGGAGTGAGTCTTCATCCACTCGTAGCCCATGTCGCCGTCGGCTTCATGTTCCATCGCCAGTTTCATGTCGACGATGCTGCCGATGGTGGCGCTGAGACAGTTCAGGACGAAGGAGGTGGCGTATTTCTTGTCCGTTTCCATGACCAGGGTCATGTCGTCGGTCGCCTTGATCTTGTCCTTCACATTGTCGGCGGTGAAGCCGAACTGGGTCAGGATGAAGGACGGCGTCTTGTTCAGGATGACCGCGCGATGCAGGGAGAAGGCGGCATCCTGTGCGGTGACCGGATTGCCGGAATGGAACTTCACGCCAGGACGCATCTTGAAGGTGAAGGTCTTGCCGTCCTCGCTTACGGTCCAGCTCTCGGCGAGGCCGGGAACATAACCCTTGGAGAGATCGGCTGCGTCGAAGGTGATCAGCGTGTCGTAGACGTTGTTCGCAAGATCACCGCCGGCGAATTCGAAGATTTCGGCCGGATCGAGCGAAACGATATCGTCGATACGGTTGGCGACGACGAGCGTATCAGCCGGCGTATCCGCATAGGACGGCACGTATGAGAGGGGCATTGCGACGGATGCGGCCAGTGCCGCAAGCGCAAAACCCTTTGCCATTGCATTCATGTGAAGCCTCATGACGTTGTTTATTGGTTTATTTTCAGGGGCCAAAATGGTCCCTTGAAATGCAGCGTAGTCGCTGGAGACGGTGATCTCAAACACTTGTTATGTGCAGTGCACTCAGGATGCGATGTAAAGGCCGCCATTCACATGAATGGTCTCTGCCGTCAGGAAGGCGGCACCGTCACTGCACAGGAAGGCGGCGACCCCGGCCACGTCTTCCGGAGTGCCGAGCCTTCCGAGCGGGGTCATTTTCAGCATGTCGCCACCGCGCTCCTGCATAAGCCCGCGTACCATCGGCGTGTCGATCAGGCCCGGCGAGATGGCATTGCAGCGAATATTCCGGCCAGCCATTTCCTGGGCGAGAGAGCGGGTGAGGGCAAGGACAGCGCCTTTCGCCGCGGAATAGGGGGCATGGCCGAAACTGCCCCGGTGCCCCGCCATGGAGGCGATGTTCACCACGGCGCCGCCATCCGGCATATGGGGCAGGGCTGCCCGCACGGTGTGGAAAACGCCATCGAGATTGACGGCGATGCCCCGCCGCCAGACGTCATCTTCCATGCCGTCCACGGTGCCTTCCTCATAGAGCCCGGCGCCTGTGACGACATAATCGATCTGCCCGAACCGGGCGTGGCAGGCTTCAGCGGCGGCTGTGACCGCTTGTGGGTCGGACACATCAAGGGCGTGAGTGACAAGGGAGGTCACGTCCTGCAGCTCGCTCGCAAGCGCGGTCAGGCTGCCCGCATGCAGGTCGGTCAGAAACAGGTTTGCGCCAGAGGCGGCGAACAGTCTGGCAATAGCCGCCGGTATGCCGCCGCCGGCCCCGGTCAGGAACAGGGTCCGTCCGGTGAAATCATAGGATATCGTTTGACCGGGCATTGCTGGCCTCACGCTGTTTCCGGGTCGTCGAGCGCGATGATCGCGGCACGCAGGGCGGCGGGGATCGGCGCTTTCTCGCCGGTCTGGTTCACCACCATGACGAAAAGCTGGGTCGAGCTGTTGCAGCAGCCGTCGGCGTCCCAGGTGGCATAGGTCATCACCAGACTGGTATTGCGCATGGAAACCACGCGGCCAGTGACGCAGACCGGCGTGTGATAGGCGAGGCCGCGCAGATAGTCCGTCTCCAGGTGCTTCATCACCGGGCCGGGCACATCCATCGCATGCCGGGGGTGGCCCAGTGTTTCGAAATAAAGATTCCGCAGACTCTCGTACCAGGTCAGGTAGGCGGTGTGGTTCACATGGGCGAAGGCATCGCAGTCCCGCCACTCGACAAGTTTCGGGATGGCGAAATGCCAGTCGTCGGAAATGTGAAACCGTTGCTTCAGATCGTCCGTGACGGCAAAGCGTGCGAGATCGCCATAGTGGCCAAGGTCTGTGCTCATTTCGGTTAGCGCTCCATGAAGGCGACGCGGATGCCGAGGAAAATCAGCAGACCGCCGAACACCCGGTTGACGATCTTCTGACCGCGCTCAAGTACGTTCCGGACGATCGTGCTGTCGAGCGTGAAAACGAAAAACAGCCAGAACAGGGCGCTGACAGACATCATGATCAGGACCAGCAGCAGGGTCGTCGCTGTCGAGGTCTCGGGGGTGATCACCATGGTGAAGACACCGAGATAGAACAGCGTTCCCTTCGGGTTGAGGATGTTGTTCAGGAAGCCCTGCAGGAACCAGCTCTTGCCGGCGTTCTTCTGCAGTTCGGCTTTCGTCTCCGCGGAGAGTACCATGTCTTTGGCGCGGAAGCTCATCACGCCGATATAGATCAGATAGGCGGCCCCGGCATATTTCAGGATGTTGAAGGCGAGGATGCTTTCGGAAATCAGCCAGCCGATCCCGATGGCGCAATAGGTGATGTGCACCATGTTGCCTGCCAGCACGCCGAGAGAGGATTGCAGCCCGCCCGCGCGTCCGCCGACAATGGTGTTGCGCATCACGATCACCATGTCCGGTCCGGGACTGATCATGACAAGCAGCGTGATACCGAGAATGACGAGGATCTGATCGATCATGGCACCCATCTCCAATGTGGATGAAAGAGACTAGCCGCGCCGGTACGGCCTGATCCAGCCGCAAATCCTACATCAGGGCGTTGGCATTCTCTGCCGCGATGGTGATGCCGATCATGATGGCGATCAGCCCGATAACGCCCTGAATGGCGAAATTTCCGGCCTTCAGGCTTTTACCCGTCCAGTGCAGCGGCAGGGCGATGATGGCGGAGAGAATGCCCATGCCGATCATGCTGCCGATGCCGAACAGCAGGACGTAAAGCATTGCATCGGACGGGGTGTCGAGGCCGACCGCCGTCATCATCAGGATCGAGCCGGAGCCCGCAAGGCCGTGCACCATGCCGATGGAGATGGTGCCGAGCGGCAGGCCGTGGCGATGTGCATGCTCCGTCCGCTCACTTTCCGCAGTGACGAAATGGATGTGGGCCTTGCCATCGGAATGCCGGTGGACGCGCCAGGCGCCGCCTTCACGCCAGAGGCGGAGCAAGACACGGGCGCCAAGAACAACGAGCAGGATGCCGACACCGAACTCGAAGATGGCACTCCATTTCTCGTCAACGCTGAGGCCGAAACCGATCATCAGTCCGGTGACGGCGCCGAGGATCAGCGAGTGGCCCAGCCCCCAGGCGAGGCCATGGTGCACCGCGCGGCGCACCGACGTGCCGGAGGTGACCATGCTGGACACGGCGGCGACATGGTCTGCCTCGAAGGCGTGCTGCATTCCGATCAGGAAGCCGAGCAGCAGAATTCCGGTCATGCGATTCTCTTAACGATGGTTGTTCCGCTCACCACGGGGAGGCATGGCGGATACGGAGAATGTTTGGTGATGTTCCCGGAAGTTCAGGAAACGCGGCAGCCATATTCAAGCGCACCGTCGAGCAGACTTTCGAACAGGTGTACGGCATAGGAACGGTGCACATAGATATCGAACACGGGCTCCGCACTGCGGCAATCGATCAGGCATGCCGCATGGAACAGCCCGGTCATCCGGCTTGTATCGGTCAGGAACACCGACGGATGCATATCGATGGAACAGCCTTTCGCCAAAAGCGTCCGGGCATCCCGTCCGGACAACCGAAGCACCGTGCGTGCATGGCTGAGATCGGTGACCGCAATACTGTCCGGCAGAGCACCACGAAGATGCGCGGCGAGGTCGCGCTGTTCCGGCTCCACGGCAAGCCACCTGCCGGTCCCGGTGCCGAGGATACGCGGCCTGCCTGTTCCGGCGCTCTGGTTCGGGGTGAGGGACGGCGCCGTGCCGGTGGCCGCTTCCAATGCCTCGGCCAGTGCCGGGATCGCATCGGCACGGGCTTCGACCTGCACGACGGAAAACGGGGCGCGTTCAGTCAGGTGAATGCCCGGGCCGTCGAACCGGTTGGCGCCATGGTCGCCCGGTTGCAGGCTTCCGGCGAGGGCCGAGCGGCGGGCGAGAATCACGGTGTCAGCCATGGAGGCGTGCTCCTTCCACGTCATAGACATTCGGGCTGGTTACCTTCACCTGGACGGCTTCGCCTTTCAGGGGGAAGACCGCCCAGACGGTGTCGCCAATCCGGTTCGGGCCGTCCTTAAGCAAGCCGAGCGAAATTGGATGTCCGACATTCGGGCTGATCGGGGCGGTGGAGGAAACATGGCCGAGCTTCGGCACCGGCGGTGGCGTTTTCGGATCTTCCACCAGGATCGATCCGGCGCGGATCTTGGTCTTGCCGTCGACCGGCGTGAGGCCAACCAGCGTCGGGCGACCCGGATCGTCCATACCTTCGCGGGTCGACAGGGCATCGCCGATAAAGCGCTTCTTCGAGCTCATCATCTTGCCGAAGCCAAGATCGGCGGCGGAGACGCGGCCGTCGATCTCGGCGACGGTCACGTGGCCTTTTTCGATGCGCAGGATGTTCAGCGCCTCAAGGCCGTAGGGCACAAGGCCGTGTGACTCGCCAACGGCAAGGCAGCGTTCCCACGCGGCTTCGCCATACCCGGCGGGCACCGCGATCTCGTAGGCCAGCTCTCCCGAGAAGCTGATGCGGAAAATCCGGGCCGGGAAGGCGCCGAGTTTCGCTTCGCGCACGCCCATGAAGGGGAAGCCCTCGTTGGAGAGATCCAGTTGCGGGAACAGGTCCTGTAGGATGGCGCGGCTGTTCGGTCCGGCAATGGCCATGGCGGCCCATTCGTCGGAGACGGACGCGACCTTGACGTCGAGGTCGGGCCAATGGACCTGGAGATGCAGTTCCAGATGTTCCATGACCGGTCCGGCCTCGGCCGTGGTCGTCGTCATGTAATAATGGTTCTCGCCGATCCGCGAGGTGGTGCCGTCATCGAGGGCGACGCCGTCCTCGCGCAGCATGACACCGTACCGCGCCTTGCCGACGGCCAGAGTCTTCCAGCCGTTGATATAGACCCGGTTCAGCAGCTCCGCCGCGTCCGGTCCCTGAATATCGATCTTGCCCAGAGTGGAAACATCGGAAATCCCGGCGGCGTTCCGCACCGCCAGTGTCTCACGCTCGATGGCCTTGAACATTCCTTCACGGGAATTGGGCTCATCCTTGCCAAGATAATATTGCGGCCGCATCCAGAGCCCGGCTTCCATCATTTGCGCACCATGCGCGAGATGCCAGTCATGCATCGGCGTGCGCCGGACCGGATTCTGGTGGCGGCCGATCTCGCGTCCGGCGAAGGCGCCGATGGCGACCGGCGTATAGGGCGGCCGGAACGTGGTGGTGCCGACTTCGGAGACGTCGAGACCGCGGGCTTCGGCAAGCACACCGTGGCCGTTGATGTTCGAGGTCTTGCCCTGATCCGTGCCCATGCCGAGCGTGGTGTAGCGTTTCAGATGCTCGACCGAGACATAGCCTTCGCTCTGGGCCAGCTTGACGTCATCCGCCGTGACATCGTCCTGCAGATCGACAAAGCGGCGGCCCTTGCGGCCGGGCAATGCCGGAACCTGCCAAAGGATCTTGAGCGGGCCGGTTGCCTGCTCGTCGGTGGAAGGGATATCCGCCACAGCTTCAGTCGTGAAACCAAGTGCCTCTGCGGTCTCCTGACCTGCCGCATACCCGTCGGCAAGGCAATCCCCGAGGCTGAACCGGCCCCGCGCGGCACCGATGGAGCGGTCATTCATGCGGGACGTGCCCGGCACGAAGGCGGCGATGGCCGGATCGTAGACCGGCTTGCCGCTCTGGTGGCTGTAGAGATGCACGTTCGGGCTCCAGCCGCCGCCGGTCGCCAGAAGATCGCACGGAATGTAGCGGGTTTCCGGGGTGGCGCCGGATTGCAGGGTGCCGAGATCGGCAATATCGACACCGGCAAGGCCGAGATAGCCATGGGTGCGGACGACGACAGCCCCGCTGACGACATCAATGCCCTGCGCGATGACGTCTTCTTTCAACGGGCCTTGTCCGCCGCTGCGCGGATCGATCACGCCGCGCACTTCGATGCCCGCATCCGCAAGGTCGAGGGCGGTGCGGTATCCATCGTCATTGTTGGCGAAGACGACGGCGTGCTTTCCGGGTCGCACGGCGAAGCGGTTGGCGTATGTGCGGGCGGCACCTGCCAGCATCACGCCGGGCCGGTCATTGCCGTCGAATACCAGCGGCCGCTCGGTCGAACCGGTGGCCAGCAATACTTTTTTGGCGTGGATCAACCAGCGGCGCTGACGCACCTGGAAGGGTGCGGGGACGGGGAGATGGTCGGATATCCGCTCCAGCACGGCGATGGTATCGCCATCGTAATAGCCGAAAGCGGTTGCCCGGCGGAGGAGGGTGACGTTTTCCATCTCCTCGAGTTCGGCAAGTGTTTGCGCGGCCCAGTCCATGGCGGGCTTGCCGTCTATGGTCTCCCGCTCGCTGCGCAGGCGGCCGCCCGGCTTGTCGTTCTCGTCGATCAGGAAGACACGGGCGCCGCTCCGGCCTGCGGTCAGGGCTGCGGCAAGTCCGGCCGGGCCGGCACCGACCACGACGATGTCGGCATGGCCATTCATCTTGTCGTAGATGTCCGGATCGCTGACATGTTTGGCCTCGCCCATACCGGCGGCCTTGCGGATGAAATGCTCATAGAAGTGCCAGCCCGGTATTCCCATGAAAGTCTTGTAGTAGAAACCGGCAACCAGGAAGCGGGAGGCCAGATCGTTCACGCCCATGACGTCGAGGGCGAGGGACGGCCAGCGGTTCTGGCTTTTGGCTTCCAGCCCGGCGAACAGCTCGATCTGGGTGGCGCGCGTGTTCGGCTCCTGCCGTCCGCCTGTGCGCAGGTTCACCAGCGCATTCGGCTCTTCCGGCCCGGCCGAATAGATGCCGCGCGGGCGGTGGTATTTGAAGCTGCGGCCGACCAGCTTGACGCCGTTGGC
Organism: uncultured Nisaea sp.; assembly: GCF_963974195.1. Taxonomy (NCBI): domain Bacteria; kingdom Pseudomonadati; phylum Pseudomonadota; class Alphaproteobacteria; order Rhodospirillales; family Thalassobaculaceae; genus Nisaea; species uncultured Nisaea sp. The sequence continues at coordinate 11,328 of NZ_CAXBDC010000023.1, read as the reverse complement.
GAGCAGGGCGGAGGCCAGCGTATCGCCTTCATAGCCGGTGTAGGACTTGCCGTCGAAGCTGAAGCTAAGCGGGCGGGTGCGTTCGATCTCGCCGCCTTCGGACATCCGGAAGGGCTGCTGTTCCTTACCGCGAATCATGGCTTGGTCTCCGCTTCGGGCAGGGGGATGTCGTCCGCAGGCCGTCCGCACCCGAGGATCTCGTGCGTCAGGATATTGCGTAGCACCTTCACCACTTCACGGCAGCCGAGGCCGTGGTGCCAGAGTTCCAGATGCGGGCCGCGCGGATTGTCGCGCGTATAGACATAGTCCACCCAGGCCGGGTCATTCTTCTCGGCGCCATCCGGGCGCTTCTTGGTGGCGTCGCCGATATAGGTGAATTCCTCGTGGGCGCGTTTGCCGCAATAGGGGCAGTCGATATAAAGCATGGCCGGCGCCTCCTAGTGATGCCCCGGCACGGGGCCGGTCGCTTCTTCGTCGAGAATATGGCCGCGCTCGAAGCGGTCGAGCCGGAGCCCGGCATTCAGCGGATGCGGCTCGTCCTCGGCGATGGTGTGGGCGAAGACCCAGCCGGAGCCCGGCGTCGCCTTGAAGCCGCCATAGCACCAGCCGCAATTGAGATAGAGATTGTCGATCGGCGATTTGCCGATGATCGGGCTGCCATCCATCGACATGTCCATGATCCCGCCCCAGTGCCGCAGCAGCCGGAGCCGGGAGAGCGACGGCACCATGGCGATGCCGCCGCGCATGACATGGTCGATGGTCTCCATGTTCCCGCGCTGTGCGTAGGAATTATACATGTCGAGATCGCCGCCGAAGACCAGGCCGCCCTTGTCCGACTGGCTGAGATAGAAGTGCCCGGCGCCATAGGTAACCACATGGTCGATCAACGGCTTCAGCGGCTCGGAGACGAAGGCCTGCAAAACGTGGCTTTCGATTGGCAGCTTCATGCCGAGCTTGGAGGCGAGATAACCAGTGTTCCCGGCGACGGCGAAGCCGATCTTGCCGCAGCCGATGGTGCCGCGCGATGTCTCGACAGCCTCGATCCGGTTGCCGTTGCGCTTGAAGCCGGTGACCTCGCAATTCTGGATGATGTCCACGCCCAGCCGGTCGGCGCCACGGGCGAGGCCCCAGGCCACGGCGTCATGCCGGGCGGTGCCGCCGCGCGGCTGCAGCAGGCCGCCATAGATCGGAAAGCGCGCTTCGTCGGAGTAATTCAGATACGGGATCATGCGCTTGACCTCTTTCCGGTCGAGCAGTTCGGCGTCGATGCCGTTCAGCCGCATGGAGTTTCCGCGCCGGGCGAAGCGGTCCATCTGCCCGTCCGAATGGGCCAGGTTGAGGACGCTGCGCTGGCTGAACATGACGTTGAAGTTCAGCTCATGGCTCAGCTTTTCCCACAGCTTCAGCGACTTCTCATAGAACAGCGCATTGTCGTCGAGCATGTAGTTGGAACGAACGATGGTGGTGTTGCGTCCGGTGTTACCGCCGCCGAGCCAGCCTTTTTCCAGCACGGCGACATTGCGGATGCCGTGTACTTTCGCAAGGTAGAACGCGGTTGCTAGCCCGTGCCCGCCACCGCCGACGATGACCACGTCGTAGCTTGGCTTCGGCTCCGGGTCGCGCCAGGCGCGCTGCCAGTTTTTGTGCCCGGTGAGGGCATTCTGGATCAGACTGAAGACGGAATATTCGGCCATGAGCGGATTGCCTTGCCGTATCGTTAGGAAATGACCGGATATGCCTAGCACCAGGCACGGCAAAACGAAAAGCCAGATTACGACCTGCTGTCGCGCAATTACGCCATGCAGGGGCGCGGGCAGGTCTTCTGCTACATCCGTTCGACCCGTTCGGCCAGTTGCGCGGTGATGCCGGCGGAGATCCGCCCGGCTTCCCCCGCCATCGCTTCGATGAAGACCACGAGAGGTTGACCGAGCCGGTCGATCAGCGAGTCCTGATCGGGGACGGTTTCCCGATCGGCGAGTGCCTGCCGCAGCAAGGTCTTGAACTCGTTATTTACGTAATCGATTCGGGCTTCATTGCTGGCGAGCCAGCGGGCCGCGGTATGGCGGACGGATTGCAGGCTGTCGTCGGTGCGGATGAAATTCTTGACCTGCCGGCCACTCGGATCCGGGCCGAGCCGGGAAATCATTTCAATGCTGATCCAGGCGAACCACCAGCGCCACGGGTCGGCCCGCATCATCCCGTCATCATAGACAACCTGCAGCAAATGCAGGGTCGTGACTGGTGCTTCCGGTTTGAGGCGGACGATCTGGGGCGGTAAAGCAGTAAGCGCGAAAGCCTGCAGACGCTTGTCCGCCGGGTGCGATGACTTGCGGTCGGAGGCCGGGCGAATACCCAGCTCCCGCATGCGCGTTTCCGTGTCGGAAACCTCGAACCAGTGCCGCAGGGCGAGTGCGACGCCGCGTATCTGGTCAGCTTCCCATTGTGCCCGATCCATGGACTGGATTTTACTCCGATCACGGTCCCTGTCGGCATAAATTCGTGAGTTACTTATGGTTATTGCCCGCGCGGGTCCGCATGTTGCAGCCAATGACGCTCAAAAATGCCGCCCGTCTTGCTTTGAGGCGGTCTGGCAGGTACTCTTCTCAGGGGATGTCGGACACAATATTCAAGGCTACAAGCGTATGGAAACGCAAAGCTCTTCGCTTGCAAGCAGCATAACAGCCTGGATTAATCACTTTTTTCGCGAACGCGAGGTCATACTAAGATCCGATTCACGGATTCGCTATTTCTCGCTCAGTACCCGATTGCAGGTCGGCATCGTTCTGGTGTGGATGATGGCGGCAGGCTGGGTCGGCTTCGCGTCGGTCGGCGTTTACATGCAGGACGATTTGCTGCGGGGCAAAGACGTCGCTATCCAGCGCAGCCAGGATTCCTACCGCCAATTGCTTGACCAGGTCTCGGATTATCAGCTTTCCGTGGTTGCCATCACGCGTGACCTGAAAGAGACGCAGGGCCAGCTTCAGCGGCTTTTCGATCAGAACGAAGGCTTGCGCACGAACCTGACAACGACCGAGTCGCGGCTGCGGTACACCCAGGTGGAGCGCGACCGGATCAATGCCGGGCGCAAAGCTCTTAACGATCAGTTCAGCCTCCTCGGCCGCGAGCTGCGCCGGATGACCGGCAAGAATAACGGCCTCGAGACGCATATCAGTAACCTGCGGACCCATCTCGAAACCCTCGAAGCCGAGAAGAACGAGATCGCGGCGGAACGCGAAAAGCTGGACGGCCGTCTTTGGCGCCTGAATAACGAGCTCGCGGAGTCCGTGGCCCAGAGGGATCATCTTTCCGAAACCATTGCGCATCTTCGCTCGGATCTCAGGACGGTGATGCTCGAGCGTAGTTCCGTGACATCGGAAAACGATTCGTTGCGGAGCCGGATTTCCTCATTGGAAGCGCGGCTCACCGACGTTGACGACGAACACAGGCACAGGCTGGAAGCGATTTCGGAGCGGGCGCTCAACAATATTCATGCTGTTGAAGCCGTGTTGCGGCAGACGGGGCTCGATCTGGAGCGCATCGCGCCGATGCCCGAAGGAATGATCATGGGGCAGGGTGGCCCCTTCATTCCCTATCACCCGGAGCTCCAGTCCGAGCGTTCAGAGGCAGACGACCTGGAAACACAGTTGGAGCTGAGGCTTTCCCGCTGGGAGAAGCTCCGCGATGTCTATCTGTCCGTGCCGCTGATCGTGCCGATGAAAGAATATTACTTCACCAGCGGCTTCGGCCGGCGCAAGGATCCGATCAACAAGCGATGGGCATTGCATGCCGGTCTGGATCTGTCCGGACCGCGCAAACAGGAAGTGATGGCGGCGGCGCCGGGCAAAGTGATCCGGGCGCACCGTGAGGCCTTCTATGGGCGCATCGTTGAAATCGATCATGGAAATAATATCACGACCCGATACGCGCATATGAGTAGTATCGCGGTGAAAGTGGGCCAGATGGTCGGGCTGGGCGAAGTGGTTGGCCGGATGGGCTCTTCGGGCCGCAGCACGGCACCGCATTTGCACTATGAGGTTCGCTACAAGAATAAACCGATGAATCCGCGTAACTTTCTCAAGGCGGGACGATATGTTTCAAAAAAAGGATAGTCGCGGCCAGCAGCAGCCACCGCAGAAGCAGGCTGCGCCTTCGATCCTGAGTGCTGATCTTGTGGTCAGCGGCAACCTCGTGAGCGACGGGGACATGCAGGTCGACGGTACGGTCGAGGGTGATATCACCAGCAAGAAGCTGACGATAAGCTCCACGGCCGTTGTGCGTGGATCGATTGAAGCCGATGCCATCGTCATCGCTGGCGCGGTGACCGGCCAGGTCAAGGCGCGCCATGTGACGCTGAGCAAGACGGCACGTGTCATTGCAGACGTTGTCCAGGAACGGCTGACCATCGAGCCCGGCGCCTTCTTTGAAGGCAATTGCCGGCACTTCCCGGATGAAAAGCCGGTGGAGAAAAAAGCGCTGGAGCGGATTGGCACGAAGCCGGAACTGGCTTCACCGAGCGTTGTCGGGGGGGGCAATCCGGCAACCGGCACCGTTTCCGATGCCAAAGGCAAAGAGTCTCACGCCCTCGTTTAATCTTCGGGGCTGACATTCGAACGGGCGGCGATTTCGCCGCCCGTTTCTTATGTGCATTCTCTTAAGAGCGGGCGAGTGCCCGCGTAAACATTTCAGAATCGCAATTCCCGCCTGAGCAAACGACGGCAACGGTCTTGCCCTTCATGTCGATTTTGCCGCTGAGGGCGGCGGCAAGAGCAACAGCGCCTCCGGGCTCCACAACGATTTTCAGATAACGGAATGCCGCCGCCATCGCGTCGAGAGCTTCATCGTCGCTGACCGCGAGACCGCCTGCCAGCAGCGGCTTGCAGAGACTGAAGGTGATCTCTCCCGGGGTCGGCGTCACGATGGCATCGCAGATGGAGCGTGCATTGGGATCGTTGCTCTCATGCTTGCCGCTGGCGAGGGAGCGGGCCATGTCGTCGAAATTTTCAGGTTCGGCGGAATAGACCGCGACGCCCGGCGCGGCATTGTGAATAGCCAGTGCGGTGCCGGAGACAAGCCCGCCGCCGCCGCAGCAGACGATAACGGCATCCAGAGTGGCGCCGGCTTCGGCTGCCTGTTCCGCGATTTCAAGGCCGATGGTGCCCTGTCCGGCAATCACGCCCGGATCGTCATAGGGGCGGACCAGGGTGGCGCCGGTTTCGGCGGCGATCCGCTGGCCGATTTCCTCACGGCTCTCGTTGTAGCGGTCATAGAGGATGACTTCAGCGCCGTAATCCTTGGTGTTCTGGATTTTCATCGCCGGCGCATCTTCCGGCATGATGATGCTTGCCTTGATGCCGAGCCGGGCCGCCGCATGGGCGACGCCCTGGGCGTGGTTGCCGGAGGAATAGGCGAGCACGCCCCGCGCCCGGTCGGCTTCCGGGATCAGCGAAAGCCGGTTGAAGGCGCCGCGATATTTGAAGGACCCTGTGCGTTGCAGGCACTCCGGTTTGACGAGCAGTCGGCCGCCGAGCTTCTCGTTCAGCAGGGGCGCTTCCAGCAGAGGAGTGCGTACCGCTTCGCCTTTCAGGCGCGTGGCGGCAGCTTCGACATCGGCGAAAACGGGGGCTGCGAGGTGCGTTGAAGCAAGCTCGTTCATCTGGTCTTTCTCCTGTCTCGGGGACCTGTCCGCGAAGGTGTCAATATGCGGATCGGCGTATGATGACGATAGGAGTGCGCGGGCGCTGGTGCAACGCTGTGATTGTCACCGGGTCAATTGCCGAGAAGGGGCGGCAATTCATCGAGGGTCCGGAGTTCCGCGTCCGGTTTGCCGGGGAGCCGTTCCGGCGCCTGGGAAAAACGGTTGATCCAGGCAACCCTGAAGCCGAAGGCGGAAGCAGCGGTTGCGTCCCAGGCGTTCGAGCTCTGGAAAGAAATACTATCCGCATGCACGCCGAGCCGGTCGACAGCGAGCTGGTAGACAGACGGGTGCGGCTTGTAAATCCCGACTTCCTCGACCGAGAGAACGGCATCCATCAGCGCGCCGACACCGGATTTATCGCATACCCGTTCCAGCATCTCAGGCGAGCCGTTGGAGAGGATCGCGGTTTTCAGGCCGCTGTCCCGGAGATTTTTCAGCACACCAAGCACTTCGGGATAGGCATCCAGGGTGAGATAGCTGTTCAGCAGCGCATCGCGCAGACCGGCGGGGCCAAGGTTGCCGAGGACGGATTCGAGTGCGAAATCGAGCGCGTCTCCGGTCACCTGCCAGAAATCGACATGACGGTTCTGCAAGGCCCGGAGCCATGAATACTGAAGTTGCCGCGTCCGCCAGATCTCCGATGTCCTGTCCGCCTGTGCCTCCGGATCGGGAAACTGGCCGCGGCATTGCGCGACGGCGGAATGAACATCAAACAAGGTGCCATAGGCATCGAATACACAGGCTTTGATGCCTGTGAAGGACGGGTTTACCGGCATTGAGCGTTACTCCCCTGTGGGCAAGGACGCCTGATGGGCATCCAGCAGAACGCCGCAAGCCGTAACGCACCAGACATCGCGCGGGGAGACCTTATCCCATGATATCACGGGACTGTGACGCCCCAGCCGGGTCCGGTAGACCACCAGCCCTTCCAGCACGCGCTGGACATAATTCCGGGTTTCCCCGAACGGGATACGCTCGATCCAGTCGATGACGTCAACCTCGTCGCTGCGCGGATCGCCGCGCTCCTGCAGCCACCGGTTCACATTGCCGGGGCCGGCGTTATAAGCGGCGATCGCGAGAATGTAATTACCGCCAAACCGATCGATCAAGCCGGAGAGGTAGGTGCTGCCGAGCCGGATGTTGAAATAGGGGTCGGTCGTCAGCCGCTTTGTCGAATAGCGTTGGTTGACGGTTTTCGATACCTGCTGGGCCGTCGCCGGCATCAGTTGCATCAGGCCGCGTGCACCGGCCCGGCTTTGCGCCTTCGTATCGAACCCGCTTTCCTGGCGGATGATGGAGAGCATCAGGGCAGGCTCCAGCGGTCCGTGTTCGGTGGCATAGCGTGTCGGATACCCGGCCTGGGCCAGGACAACGCCTTTACGGGCAGCCCGCCGTGCGGCCCGGACGGCAATATCGAGATAGCCCAGTTCGCGCGCCAGTTGGGCGACGAGGACTGCCTGTGTTCCGTCCTCGGCGAGGAATGCGAGATGAAGCACGAAATCGCGGGCAAGTTCGTCTTCGCCTATGCGTCCGAGCGAGGAGGCGGCTTGCGCAATCTCCGTGCGCCGGAAGGTGGTCCGCTCGGCCGAGGTCGGTTTGGGCTCTCGGGGGAGTTGGAAGCCGTTGGTATCGAGACGTGCCTGCGCGAGCTGACCGTAGAATGTGGCGGGGTTTTCCGCGGCCAGGCGATACCAGTCGCGGGCCTTCTTTTTCTGGTCGAGTTTTTCGGCCGCACGACCTGCCCAGTAAGCCGCCCTGGCCAGGCTGATTGATGTGCTGACGCCGTTATAGAGTTTTTCGAAGGCCGCTAATGCTTCGACGGGCTTGTCGGCAAAACGGAGGGCGATCCAGCCGGCATTCCACTCTGCTTCGGCGAAACTCAACCCACTACGCTGGATATGCGCCGCAGAGAGAAGGTAGGCATCCTCCTTGCGATTGTCGTCGAGAGCATAGCGAATCTGCCGGGAGCGTTCCCGCCACCAGAGATCGGGGAATTGCTGGTTCGCAGGCACGGACCAGAGCAACTCAAGGGCATCGTCGTTGCGGCCTTTACGGTGGCGCCAGCGCAGACGTTCATATTGCAGGCCGGGATCTGATTTCAGATCGTCGGAAACCCTGTTGATGGCGCCATCGACGCCGGGGGACTGGGTGCGCAGTGTGATTCGCGCCAATGCCAGGTCCCGCCTGTCTTTCTCGACCAGGGGCAAGACCCGCCGGGCGGAGGAAATGTAGCCGCGCCACAACATCCGGTCGAGACGGATCCAGTGATCCTCGGAGCGGAGCAGGGATCTGTAACGCTGAAGGAAAGCACGCTGATCCGAAAGTCCGAACGGTGTTTCGTGCCAGTAGGCCCGTGCCGTGTCGGTCAGATCAGTGCGGTCTGTCTCGTCTTCGAGGGATTTCAGGTATTTCAGGCGTCCCGAGGCGGTTTGGGGAGAGATATCGGCGAACCAGGATTTCCGCGCCGATTCCGGTAGATCGTCCGGCATCAGATATTCAGCGCGGGCAATCATGCCCCAGCGGCCGGGCCAGCCCGGGTTCTCTTTCAGGAAGCTTGCGATCTCGTCGAACTGAGCGCCGCTTGCCGGATCGCGAAGGCGCAACCAGGTGAGGACCTTCTCCAGCTCGGGGCGGGCAGGGTCCCGCGGAATTTGTGCAACAGTCGTCCATTTTCCCTTGGCTGCGAACTCGAAGGCGCGCCTGTAGGCAGTCGAACTGTTTTGCGGAACAAGGATGTCTCCGGGCCTGACGACCGGCAGAGGCGGTCGTTCCAATTCAGGCCGGATTTCCGGAACTGGAGCTGCAGCCTGGCTTGAAGGGCTTGCCAGAATTGCGCTGCCGCCGATCAACAAGGCGGTAACAGCTAGGATCGCGCGTGGCGTTGATCCGTTTCGGAACAGCATTCGAAGTGTCTACTCCCCCGTCATTGGACAGCGCACGCGGACAGGATCTTCAGGTTGAACCGGTGCGGAGTCTGCGTGCCTGGACATATAGTAACAGGAAACGCGCTTTACGCTAAGTCACCACTCGCTATGGACCGGCGGGGGCATCATGTGCAGGCGGCAAATCGCGATGGCCATAAAGGGAACGCTAGTTCTTGTTACACCGTGAAGGTAAGCGTATGGTCCCCGTCTTTCGAGGAAACAGCCAAAATCGGCAGGAGACGAGACGTGGCCTACAATGCTGGAAATCCAATGTTCAAGGGATCCCTGGTAGCATTGATCACGCCGTTTAAAAACGGCGCGGTCGACGAGGCCGCGTTCCGAAAACTTGTCGACTGGCAGATCGAGCAAGGTACGGACGGTGTGATCCCCACGGGAACCACCGGCGAGTCCCCGACTCTCAGCCATGCCGAGCACAAGCAGGTTGTCGAAATCTGCATCGATCAGGTTGCGGGCCGGATTCCGGTTATTGCCGGTACTGGCTCGAACTCGACCGAGGAAGCCATCGAGCTGACCCGGCATGCCAAGGAAGCCGGCGCGGATGCGGCGCTGATTGTCACGCCTTACTACAACAAGCCGACCCAGGAAGGCCTTTACAGGCACTTCAAGGCTATTGCCGATGCGGTTGATTTGCCGATCGTGATCTACAATATCCCGGGACGCAGCATCGTCGACATGACGGTCGATACCATGAAGCGGCTCGCCGAATTGCCGAACATCGTCGGCGTGAAGGATGCGACAGCCAACGGCACGCGTCCGATGGAAACCCGGCTTGCTATTGGACCGGACTTCTCTCAGCTGACCGGTGAGGACGGGACTGTTGTGCCGTTTCTCTCCCAGGGCGGTCACGGCTGCATCTCGGTGACGGCGAATGTCGCGCCGGGGCCGTTGTCGGAACTGCACCGGGCGTGGGGCAAGGGCGATCTCGATACGGTCATGACCATTAATGACCGGTTGTCCCCGCTGCATCAGGCCCTGTTCTGTGAAAGCAGCCCGGGTCCGGTCAAATATGCGGCGAGCCTGCTCGGTATTTGTGAGCCGACGGCGCGTCTGCCGATCTGCGAGATCGCGGACAGCAGCAAACAAAAAGTGGAATCCGCTCTGCGGCATGCCGGTCTGCTGAACTGATCAGCGGACCGGGCTCTGCCCGGCGGTTGAAGGAAATCTCCCATGGCGGGAAAGAACTCAGGCGACGGGTTGATCGCCCAGAACCGTCGTGCGCGGCACGACTACTTTATTGAAGACACGATCGAAGCCGGTATCGTTCTGGCTGGCTCCGAAGTGAAAAGCCTGCGCGACGGCAAGGCCAGCATCGGCGAGTCCTATGCTGGCCAGGACGGCGGAGAGCTGACCCTCTTCAATGTGCATATCCCGGAATATCCGGCGGCAGAGCCGTTCAATCACGAGCCGCGCCGGCCACGGCGTCTGCTTGTGCATCGCAAGGAGCGGGATCGCCTGCTCGGTCTGATACAGCGGGAAGGGGCAACGCTCATCCCGCTGCGGCTTTATTTCAATGACCGGGGCATTGCCAAGATCTCCATCGGGATCGCGACGGGCAAGAAGAAGATGGATAAGCGCGAGACCGAGAAGAAGCGGGACTGGCAGCGCGACAAGGCGCGCCTGATGCGCGAGAAGAACTGACGCTCAATCCGTATCGAGCAAGCTCCGGATTGTCCGGAAAACATCCTCGAACATGCTTTCGGTCAGCTTGCCGGTGTTCGTGTTGTAGCGCGAGCAGTGGTAGGAATTCACCAGGGTGAAACCGGCGCCAGGCTCATGCACGGCATTATGTCCGAACTTGAAGCGGCTCTTCGGAATGCCGAGCCCTGACAGCACGGCGCCATGGGCAAGACCGCCGAGCGCCAGAACGACCCGCCGGGGGCCGGCGAGCTCCATCTGAAGAAAGGGTGCGCAGGCTTTGACTTCGGCACCGATTGGCTTGTTCTCCGGCGGCACGCAGCGCACAGCATTGGTGATACGGCAATCGACGAGCTTCAGATCGTCTTTGCCTTCGCTGACATATGTTCCCTCGGAGAAGCCGAACCGGTCCAGCGTCTGATACAAAAGGTCGCCGGCATAGTCGCCCGTGAAGGGGCGGGCCGTGCGGTTCGCTCCGCGCAGGCCGGGCGCAAGACCGACAATAAGAAAAGCCGCATCCTTCGGTCCGAACGAGATCACAGGGCCATTATGCCAGTCCGGAAATTTCTCGCGGTTACCGTGGCGAAAATCGACGAGCCGTGGGCAGAGCGGGCAATCGCGCCCCGGCTCTGCCAGGCTTGATATCTGTGCGGTCATCAGGCTGTTTTGGCGCGGCTCAGTAATTCGGGCGACGCGGCGTCACTTCCGCTTCGTCGAGATCGTCTTCGTAATCATCGTCATCGTCATCGAGGTCATCCTCGACACCGTTTTCGTATTCATCCTGCTGCGGACGCACCGGGCGGGGGCCCTGATGGGCGCGGGCGATCTTTTCCTGGAAATCCTTCAGCTCCAGGAAATGGTCTGCCTGGCGGCGCAATTCGTCGGCGATCATCGGCGGCTGGGATTTGACGGTGGAGACAACTGTCACCCGCACGCCCCGGCGCTGAACGGCTTCGACCAGACGGCGGAAATCGCCATCGCCGGAGAACAGAACGACATGGTCGAGATGTTCGGCCATTTCGAGGACATCGATGGCAAGCTCGATATCCATGT
>NZ_CAXBDC010000022.1:0-48349 GCF_963974195.1 uncultured Nisaea sp. | reverse complement strand
GGGAACTCGTTCACGAAACGGTACTGCGAGGAAGCGCCGCCAAGCACGGAATAGATCGCCTTCGGCTTCACCCGCTGACGCTGCAGGGTGCGCAGGAACAGCACGCCATCGCCGTAATAGTGCGACGGGATGACCAGATCCGGGTTCAGCTCCTTGATCTTCAGGGCAATGTTGTTGAAGTCCTTGTTGCCGGTCGGGTGCGGCAGGATTTCCTTCACCTCGAAACCGGCCGGGGTCAGGTTCTTCTCCAAGAGGCCAGCCATGCCGCTGCCGAACGCGGTCGTGTTTTCATGCACGATGACAACGGATTTGGTCGGGCTGCCGGCTTCCTTGTTGATGGCGATCAGGTGATCGACACCTTCCTTGGTGATGGTGCCGAAGCCCGGACCGAAGCGGAACGTGTTTTCCAGGCCACGGGTGACGATCTTGTCGCTCACCCCGACATCAACGACATGCGGAATGCCGTATTTCGCGGCCGTCTGGGTGGTGGCGAGACAGATACCGGAAGCATAGGCGCCAACGATGGCGGCAACACCGGCTTCGTTGAATTTCTCGACCTCGGCCGCGCCGATTTCGGCTTTCGACTGGGCATCGCCCAGGACCGCCTCAAGCTTTGCACCGCCGAGCGCCTTGATGCCGCCCGCCGCGTTGATTTCCTCAAGCGCGGCAAGCGCGCCGAAGCGGCACTGGGTGCCGGAGAACTGCAGGAAGCCGGTCACCGGATGCACGACGCCGACTTTCACGGCGTCGGCGGCACGGGCGATGTGCGGCATGCCGAGCGTTCCGGCAGCGGCAACGGCGCCACCCGCGGCCACACCGGCCAGCACCTGGCGGCGCGAGAGATGCGTGAATGTGTAAGTCTTTTTCATAGCCATTCCCCTGTTTGGTAAGCGCGTTTGATTTATCGGTTCATTCTGCCGCGGTCGTTGCCGCGTCCTGGCTTGGTGTCCAGGTATTGTGCGTCTCGCCCTGAACCCGCGAGAGCACCATCCGGTACTGGTATTGATCCGGGCGATAGAGGGCGGTGATGTACTCGACCGGACGCCCGTCCCGGTCGCGCACGATGCGGTTGATCTTCAGCAGGGCGGACCCGGCCTCGACCCCGAGATGCCCGGCAACTTCGGCATCCGCGAGGGTCGCGGAAATCAGCTGGTTGGCGGCATCGACCTGAATGCCGCCGCGCTCCAGCAGCGACAGCAACGGCTTGTTCGCCAGATCCTCGGCGCCGTAGCGGCGGCCGATCTCGGCGGGAACGAAGGTGGTGAGAAAGGAAAAGGGCTGACCCTCGACGCTGCGCACCCGGACCGAGCGCTGCACCTCCTGGCCGATCGGGCAGGACAGCGCCGCCGCCACCTCTTCCGCCGCCGGGACATAACCGAAGGACAGAAGCTTCACTTCCGTCTCTAGCCCCATGGCAATGAGATTTTCCAGCAGCCCGTCCATCGAAGCCTGATAGGCCCGGGCCTTTGGCTTGTAGCGCACCCGCGTCCCGCGCCCGCGCTCCCGGACGACAAGACCTTCGGCGGCCAGCTCGTCCAGCGCCCGTTTCGCGGTGATACGGGAGACATCATAGGTCTCGGCAAGCTCCTGCTCGCCCTGGATCAGCGCGTCATATTCGTGCAAGCCATCCATGATCTGCTGCCGCAGAATCAGGAAGATCTGGTGGTAAAGCGGCATCCGCAATGCCCCGCTCGCCCCCTGCACACCAATACTGACCGACCGATCCGTCATGAAATCCCCTAAACGCTAAATGATATATTGATATGCGTTTAGAAGAGTCGGCAAGCAGAAAATTTTCCGCCCCCGCTTCGTCGCGAGACTTGCCGTTGACCAGAGCGGATTCACGGATTTAATCTCCGTCCAGCATGTGCGGCGATGGCGTCGTCGCGAACGTGGTTCACGCATGCGGCCTCCGGGAGAAATCGGGGGTGATCCAGCATCCTGTACGCCCGGATGGATTACCGGGCGCGCCCGCGTCCGTTTCGGATAAGAGGATAGGATGCTGACACCACAACAACGCCCCACGCATTTCACCCGGCACAATGGAGAGAAGGCGCCGCTGCCCTTTTCGACGGCGGAATATGAGCGCCGGCTCTGCGAGCTGCGCGTGGTCATGGCCGAGCTTGGCCTGCCCGCCGTGTTGTTCACCTCGATGCACAACATCGCCTATTATTCGGGCTTCCTCTATTGCAGCTTCGGCCGCCCGTTCGGCTGCGTCGTCACCAAGGATTCCTGCACCACCGTCTCGGCGAATATCGATGGCGGGCAACCCTGGCGGCGCAGCATCGCCGACAACGTCATCTACACGGACTGGCAGCGGGGTAATTTCTGGCGTGCGATCCGCGAGTTGATCGGCACGGCCGACCGGATCGGCATCGAGGGAGATCACCTGACCCTGCAGGCGCGCAGCGCCCTGGAGGAAATCGCCGGCATCGCGCAGATCGTCGATATCGCCCCCGCCGCCATGCGCAAGCGGATGGTGAAATCGGCGGAGGAAATCACCCTGATCCGGGAGGGAGCCCGCATTGCCGATATCGGCGGGGCCGCGATCCGGGATGCGATCCGGCCGGGAGCGCGGGAAATCGATGTCGCCATGGCCGGGCGGGACGCCATGGAGCTGGCCATCGCGGACGCCTTTCCCGACAGCGAGATGCGGGACACATGGGTCTGGTTCCAGGCCGGGCTCAACACGGACGGCGCCCACAATCCGGTCACCATGCGCAGGCTCGAAGCGGGTGACCTGCTGAGCCTGAACACTTTCCCGATGATCTCCGGCTATTACACCGCACTGGAACGCACCCTGACGCTGGGGGAGCCGGACAAGGAAACGCTCCGGCTCTGGGAAGCGAACGTGGCGGCCCATGAACTCGGTATCTCGCTGATCAAGCCCGGCGCCCGCTGTGACGAGATCTGCGCCGGGATCAACAGGTTCTTCCATGAGGAAGGCCTGCTCGACTACCGCTCTTTCGGCTACGGCCATTCTTTCGGAATCCTGTCGCACTATTACGGGCGCGAGGCTGGACTGGAATTGCGCGAGGACATCGAAACGGTGCTGGAGCCGGGCATGGTGGTCTCCATGGAGCCGATGCTGTGGGTGCCGGAAGGCACGCCCGGCGTCGGCGGTTACCGCGAGCACGACATCCTCGTGATCGGCGAGAATGGCGCGGAAAACATCACCGGTTTCCCTTACGGGCCGGCGCATAACGTGATCGCCGCCTGAGGTTACGAACGGACCCGTTTCCGGAGCCGCCCTTGAGTGGCTCCGGATCGCCCCCTATAGTGGCAAAAAAGCGAATGCATCACAGGCACTCAGGATACGTGGTCGCATTCACCGCCGCAGGCTCGGCGCATAATCAATAAATATCGAGGGAAACGCCCGTGTCAGGAGACTGAACATGATGGCGACTCTCGTTCCCTTCCTCCCCCTGCTGGCCAGCGTCGCCCTGCTGCTGATGGGGAACGGCCTGCAAGGCACCCTGCTCCCCGTGCGCGCCGGAATGGAAGCCTTCGGCTCCTTCGAGATCGGCATTCTCGGCTCGGCCTATTTCCTCGGCTTCATGGGCGGCTGCCTGTATGGCCCGCACGTGGTCCGGATCGTCGGCCATATCCGCGCCTTCGCCGGAATGGTCGCGCTTGCCTCCTCGGTCGTGCTGATCCATGCGCTGGTGATGGAGCCCGCGATCTGGTGGCTGCTGCGCGCCGTCACCGGGTTCTGCTTCGCCGTGCTCTATATGGTCGTCGAGAGCTGGCTGAACGAGCGCTCAAGCAACGAGAACAGAGGCCTCGTCTTTTCGGTCTACACCATCATCAATCTGACCGTGATCACGGTCGGCCAGCTTCTGCTGATGACCTCCGATCCGTCGACATTCCCGCTCTTCGCCCTTGCCTCGATCCTGGTGTCGGTCGCCGCCGTGCCGGTTGCCCTGATCAAGGTCGAGCAGCCGGCGCCACTCGAGGTCGCGCAGCTCCGGCTGGTGCGGCTGTTCCGGATCTCGCCCGTCGGCGTGGTCGGCTGTCTGGCGGTCGGGCTGGCGAACGGCGCCTTCTGGTCTCTCGCCCCGCTCTATGTCCTCGGCACCGTGGTGGACGCCACGGTCTCCAACGTCGCCTGGTTCATGAGTACCGTCGTCATTGCCGGTGCCATCGGGCAATGGCCACTTGGCCGGCTTTCGGACCGGATAGACCGGCGGCTGGTGATCATCGGCGCCTGCTTCGCCGCCGCCGCCACGGGGCTTGGCATGACGCTGATCGCGGGCAGCATTCCCTATGGCGTCTATCTGTTCGGGTTCCTGTTCGGGGCCTTCGCTTTCCCGGTCAACGCGGTCAGCATCGCCCATCTGAACGATTTCATCACCGAGCCTTCGGATTATGTGGAGGCGGCGAGCGGGCTGCTGCTGGTCTCCGCCATCGGCTCGATTGCCGGACCGCTGGTCGCCTCGGCCCTGATCGAGCTGATCGGGATCGGCACGCTCTTCGCCTATACCGCCGTGGTCCATATACTGGCCGCCGCTTTCTGCCTCTATCGCATGCAGATCCGGGAGCCGGCGCCGCTGGAAGAACACATAGCCTTCTCCGACGCCTTCATGCTGGCCCAGACCTATTCCTCCGTCGATCCCACGGCGCCGCCGGAGGATGAGGAACGAAAAGCGGCGGAATAGTCCGGTCTGCCTTGAGTCGGGCCCGCCAGCCCCCTATAGTCCGGCCCCGATGGCATCCATATCCCCCTTCTTTCCGCTGCTTCTCAGCGTTGCGATCCTGCTTATGGGCAACGGCCTGCAGGGCACCCTGCTTCCTGTCCGCGCTGGCATGGAGGCTTTCGGCTCGTTCGAGATCGGTATCCTGGGTTCCGCCTATTTCTGCGGTTTCATGGCCGGGTGCGTCTATGGCCCGCGCGTCATCCGGGTCGCCGGGCATATCCGGACCTTTGCCGGTATGGTCGCCGTCGCCTCGTCCGTCGTGCTGATCCATGCGCTGGTGCTTGAGCCCGCCGTCTGGTGGCTGTTGCGGGCAACGACGGGCTTCTGTTTCGCCGTGCTCTACATGGTGATCGAAAGCTGGCTGAACGAGAAATCGACGAACGAGACGCGCGGCCTCGTCTTTTCCGTCTACACAATCATCAATCTGACCGTGATCACCGCCGGCCAGATGCTGCTGATGACGGCAGACCCCGCGAGTTTCCCGCTCTTCGCCTTCGCCTCGATCCTGGTGTCCATCGCCGCCGTGCCGATTGCGCTGACCCGGATAGAGCAGCCGGCACCACTCGACATCGTGCAATTGCGGCTGAAACGGCTGTTCCTGATTTCCCCGGTCGGTGTTGTCGGCTGTGTCGCGGTCGGCCTCGCCAATGGTGCCTTCTGGTCCCTCGCCCCGGTCTATGCCCTGACCTCGATGGGCGCGGCATCCGTGTCAAACGTCGCCTGGTTCATGAGCATCGTGGTGATCGCGGGCGCCGTGGGCCAATGGCCGATCGGCCGCCTCTCCGACCGGATGGACCGGCGCAAGGTGATCATTGGCGCCTGCCTCGGTGCGGCGGCCTCCGGCCTTTGCATGGTGCTGTTCGCAAATGATGTGCCCTACGGGCTCTATATCTTCGGGTTTGCCTTCGGGGTTTTCGCCTTCCCGGTCTATTCCCTGAGTGTCGCCCATCTGAACGACTTCATCACCGAGCCGTCGGACTACGTCGAGGCCGCCAGCGGACTGCTGCTGGTGTTCGCCGTGGGGGCCATCGCCGGGCCGCTCACAGCATCGGCCCTGATCGATCTGGTTGGCATCAAGTACCTGTTTGCCTATACGGCGGCCATCCACGTCCTGGCCGCTGCCTTCTGCGCCTATCGCATGGGCGTCCGGAGCCCGGCTCCGACGGAAGAACATATTCCTTTCGGCGATGCTGTGGTGCTGGCGCAAACGCTCTCCACCGTGGACCCGCTGCCGCCTGTCGATGATGAGGACGCGGAGACAACCGGCGGCGAGCAAGACAAGCCAGCCGGTTAATGCCCCCTTCCGCGCCTATTCCCGGATCGCGATAGCAATCGCGGCACAGCCCATCGCCGAGGCACTCGTGCGGTTGGCGATCCGCACCGCCCGTGGGCTGCGCATCAGCGTCCGGGCGCCCGCCGCCATGACGACATAACTGAGATCGATCGCCGCCAGCACGAAAACCAGCGTGACCGAGATCGAGGCCCAGTCGGCAAAGGACACCGAGCCGAGATCGATCAGGGTCGGCAGCAGGGCAAGATAGAACAGCATGATCTTCGGATTACCGAGGGTGACCGACATGCCGGAGAAAAACATCTTCAACCCGCTGCGCGGCTCCGGCAGACGCTCGCCCGCCGTATCCACCGGCGCGGTCCACATCTTCCAGGCCAGGAAGGCGAGATAGCCGACGCCAAGCCACTTGATGGCAAGGAAAGCCGCGTGAAAAGTCTCCGCGACCGCGGCCAGCCCGACAACAGCCATGGTCAGCCAGACAAGCTCGCCCAGCCACATCGCTACCAGAAACGGCATCACCGCACGCCAGCCACGGGCCAGAACCTGGGCCACCAGTGCGGCCAGACTCGGTCCGGGTGATCCGGCGGCAAGCGCAAGAGCGATGGCGAAAACCAATAGCGACGAGATATCCATGATCCGTTTTCCCAAGAGATTGGACAGCCAGTTTAACGAGCAGAAAGGGCCGCTGCAAACCGATGCCGTTTATGCAATGCTGAGCTCTGTTTTTCGCGGGCGCCGGCATGCATATCCACAAGACAGCAACCGCGACTATCGCTAATCTCCCGCACGGAAAGCGGGAGGCGGCGCGATGCCGGCCAATGCCCGCGCCCTCGATCAATGACATTTGCGGAGTATGGCGGGGTGGCCTCGTCACTGGGTGAGAAAAAGCGCCTGCACAATCCAGCCGCGGAAGCGGCGGAAATGCAGGTCCGTGCCGCCACATTGTCCGATCTGGATGCCCTTGTCGGCATTGAGGCCGCCTGCTTCGACAGCGACCGGCTCAGCCGCCGCAGCTTCCGCGACTTCATCCATCATGGCCATTGCACGCTGCTGGTATCCGAAGGCGGCGACGGCCTTACAGGATACATCCTGGTGCTCTACCGGAGAGGCACGGCACTGGCCCGGCTGTATTCCATCGCCCTGATGCCATCCGCGCGCGGTATCGGTCTGTCGGCGGTGCTGATGACCGCCGGCGAGGATGTCGCCCGCGAGCATGGCTGCCTCTCGCTCCGGCTGGAAGTCCGGCCGGACAATGCGGCGGCCATAGCCCTCTATACAGACCTCGGATACAAGCAGTTCGGCACCTATCTCGACTATTACGAGGATCACGCGGACGCGCTCCGTTTCGAAAAGCGGCTGGTGCGGCCGATGCCGTCTGCGACGGCGCCGTCCTACTATTCGCAGACATCCGAATTCACCTGCGGTCCTGCCTGCATGATGATGGCACTGAAAGCCTTCGATCCCGCGCTCGAGTTTGGCCGGGTTGAGGAGTTCAGGCTCTGGCGGGAATCCACGACGGTCTTCATGCAAACGGGGCACGGCGGCTGCGAGCCGGTCGGCATGGCGGTGACGCTGGCCCGCAAGGGGCTTTCGGTTGAGGTCTTCCTCAGCCAGGAGCCGCCGCTCTTCATCGACAGCGTCCGCCTCAAGGACCAGCGCGAGGCCCTGACCCTGATCCAGGAAGATTACCGGCGCGAGGCGGATGAGCTGAATATCCCGGTTCATATCGAACCGCTGGATAATATTGCCCTGAGTGCCGCCCTCGGCGAGGGCGCCTACGCAATCGTGCTGGTCAGCCTCTATCAGATGCTCGGCAGCCGGACGCCACACTGGGTCCTGGTTTACGGAGAAGAGAACGGGCGTTTCCTGATCCATGATCCATGGGTCGAGAAGGATGCGCTCGAAACCGAAAGCGCGGCAGCGGCCCTGCCCGTCCCCAAGGAAGCCTTCGAGCGGATGGCCCGCTGGGGGCGCGGGCGGCTGCGGGCCGCGATCATTGTTCGAAAGGAACAGGCGGAATGACGGATTGGCTGGTTCTTACCGAAGGCCGGAAGGATATCGACCAGGCCGATACGCAGCACAAGGTGATGTCCGTGCGCGACTATCTCGCCGCACCCGCCCTGTTCGAACGGTCGCGCCCGGTCGTCATCAACATGGCCCGCAGCTATGCCTACCAGAGCGCAGGCTATTACGCCTCGCTGCTGGCCGAAGCCCGGGGCCACCGGGTCATGCCGAGTGTGCAGACCATGCTCGAGCTGTCACGCAAGAGCCTCTACGCGGCGTCCCTGCCGGAACTTGAGGAAGCACTGAACAAGGATCGCGCCCGTGCCGGGGATACCGGCGCGGAAGGCTTCGAATTCATCGTCGCCTTCGGCCGCCCGTCCCGCCCCGGCTACGAGAAATTCGCCCGCCTGCTGTTCGACTGGTATCGCTGCCCCGGCATTACCGTGAAAGTGGATGCCGGAGAATGGACCCGCATCCGGCACCTGAAGCCGCTCTCCCTGAAACGGGTCAATGCGGACAACAAAGCCTTCCTGATCGAGGCCATGGACATTCACTGTCGGCGCTCCTGGTCCGGCCCTAAATCCAAGACGCCGCTGCGCTGGAGTCTCGCCGTCCTGCATAACCCGAAGGAAGCGCTGCCGCCCTCGCAGCTCAAATCCCTGAAACGCATGGCCGCGGTCGGGGAAAAAATGGGTATCCAGGTCGAGCCGATCCAGAAAAAGGACCTGCCCCGTCTCGCCGAGTTCGACGCGCTGTTCATCCGGGAGACCACCTCGGTCAACGATCATACCTTCCGCTTCGCCCGCCGGGCGGAGCAGGAAGGCATGCCGGTGATCGACGACACGATGTCGATGATCCGCTGCACCAATAAGGTGTTCCTGAAGGAAAAACTGGAAGCCGCAAAGCTGCCGATCCCGAAGACCGTCGTGCTGTCACCGGCGAGCGATCTCTCGAAAGCGACCGATGTGATCGACTTCCCGATGGTGGTGAAGATTCCGGACGGCTCCTTCAGCCGGGGGGTGCACAAGGTCACCGATCTGATGCATCTGAAGGCACTGACGACAGAGCTTTTCCGGGATACGGACCTGCTGCTGGCGCAGGAATTCATGCCGACGGATTTCGACTGGCGCGTCGGCGTGCTGGCCGGACAGCCGCTCTTCGTCAGCAAATATCTGATGGCCCGCAAACACTGGCAGATCGTGCATCACCGCCCGGACGGCCAGGTCCGTGAGGGCGGGTTCGAGACCATGCCGGTCGAACAGGCACCGGCGGAAGTGATCGATATTGCGGTAAAGGCCGCCGCCCTGATGGGCGACGGCCTCTATGGCGTCGATCTGAAGCAGAATGCCAACGGGGTGTTCGTCATCGAGATCAACGACAACCCGAACCTGGATACCAGCGTCGAGGGCGCCGTCCTCGGCGACGAGCTGTGGCGCCGCCTGCTGGGCTGGTTCCGCGACCGGCTGGAACCGAAACCCGTTCTGACACCAGGAATTACAGCCCGCTAGGCGTTGCGGACCTCTTCCAGGAAGCGGCGCACCGTGTCGTTCAGCGTGTTCGACTGCTGGGCGACCTCGCGCGCCGTCTCCAGCACCTGACTGGCGGCGGCACCGGTATCCTGCGCCCCTTCGGTCATGGATGCGATATTGGCGGAGACCATCTGGGTGCCCTGCGCCGCCTCGTGAACGTTCCGGCTGATTTCGCTGGTTGCGGAGTTCTGCTCCTCCACCGCCGAGGCGATCCCGGTCGCGATCTCGCTGACCCGGGCCACGGTTTCCGAAATCGTCCGGATAGCACTCACCGCGCTGGTCGTCTCCGACTGCATGGCGGTGATCTGGGCGGTGATATCCTCGGTCGCCTTGGCCGTCTGGGTCGCCAGGTTCTTCACCTCGCTGGCCACCACGGCGAAGCCCTTGCCCGCCTCGCCGGCACGCGCGGCCTCGATGGTCGCATTCAGGGCCAGCAGATTGGTCTGCTCCGCAATGTCATTGATCAGCCCGACGATCTCGCCAACCTTCTGGGCCGCCTGATCGAGGCCGACAACGGACTCACGGGTATGTTCCGCCTGCTGGGAGGCTTCCGCGCTGATCCGGGTGGATTCGCTGACCTGCTGGCCGATTTCCCGGATCGAGGAGGCAAGCTGTTCCGCTGCGGAGGCAACCATCTCCACGTTTGAAGATGCCTCACCGGAGGCTGCAGCCACCGATCCCGCCTGCGACTGGGTGTTATCCGCGATACTGGCCATGGACTGGGCCGTGGAATCGAGCTCCGTGGTGGCGCTGGCGACACTGCGCAAAGCCTCGCTCACCGCATTGTCGAACGTCTCGGTGATCTGCTCGATCCGGCGTGCCCGGGCCTCGCGCTGCTCGCGGGCCTGTTCCTGCTCGGCCTGCATCTCCTCGTTCTTGATCATGTTCGCGCGGAACACTTCGACGGATTCCGCCATCTGACCAATTTCGTCGCCGCGTCCCGTTCCGGGGATCTCGACACCGAGATCGCCTTCGGAGAGCGAGCGCATGACCCCGGTCATCTGCACCACCGGACGCAGCTCCTTCCGCGCGATCGTGTAACCGATACCGGCAAGCAGCAGGAACATCACCACGCCGACCCCGGCGAGAATGTTCCGCATATCCTGTACAGGGCCAAGAATCTCGGCTTCGCTCACCTCGCCAAGCACTGCCCAGCGCACGCCCTCGAACTCCAGCGGCTTGAACACCGAATAAACCGGCTCACCGAGATAATTGAGGTCCTGCACCATGCCTTCCTCACCCGCGAGAGCTTTTTCGGAGGCCTCGGTGTTCGCTTCGGCTTTCAGAATGGCGTCGGCGCCGGAAATACGGGAACTGCTGCGCAGCAACTTGTCGGCACCGACCAGGATGGTCTCCCCGGTATTGCCCATGCCGGTGGTATCCCGCATCAGCCGGTCGATCATTTCCGCCGGGATATGGATCACAAGACCACCGGCGAACTCGCCCCGGACGAAAAGCGGCGTCGCGATGAAGGCCGTCGGCGCATTCCCGCGCGGTGCATAGCCATGAAAATCACTCATCACGACCTGCCCCGGCTCGGGGTTTTCGGTCAGCCGGGTGAATATCGTCGCCAGCTCCGTGTCCTTCGCCGGGCCTTCCGCCAGGCTGGTTGCATAATCCGCAGCCTTCAGAACGCTGTAGACAATATTTCCGTCGGAATCGATCAGCATCACATCCGCATAGCCGCGGCTTTCCTGCAGCCTGCGGAACCAGGGATGGTTCTCGCCGTGATATTTGGAATAACCGGAGCCATCCTCCGCCAGATCCAGAAGCTGCTTGCTGCCCTCGGGATTGGGGTTATCGACGATATAGAGCTTCTGCAGCGTCTCTGTCGGATCGCCCTTCCGGGCAAACAGCCGGAAGCCGAACTTGAATCCGTTCAGCGCTTTGTCCGTACCGCTGTTGGCGGCCACGATCAGCATATCGTCGCGGATGGTATCAAGCAGGGTCTTCAGAGCATCGACACGCGCCACCGACATGGCTTGCAACTGATCGACCGCGCGCTTTTCAAGCTGATGCGCGGACTGAAAATAGCTGAAGGATGCGACCACCAGAATGGAAAGCGCGGTCGCTATTCCAACGAGCGCTGGAATCTTCGTCGATAGATTGATGTTCTTCACGTATTCCGCCCCGTAGACTTTATTTTTGTTCGATCTAGAAGGCTTTCGAGAGGTATTTCAACTAAAACATTCAGTCTCCGCCTCAGCGAAACAGCCTATGTAGGGAGAAAAGCATCAAAGATTGTAAAAAACGTAAACAAGGCACTCAATTTATTTCAAAATTTATTTAATTACTTGAACTAAAATCAGCCTGTGCGGAAAACGCGAACGGCAACCGGCTAGGCGAGCGCCCGCCGTGCTTCCGACGGTGCATGGCCGAAAACCCGGCGGTAGGCGGTGGCGAAATTTGCCGCTGATGTATATCCGGCGATATGTGCCGCCTGCTGAATGGGCAGATGCTCTTCTATCAGGGCTTTCTGCGCCAGATCGAGGCGGGCGCGTCTGAGATGGTCAACAACGGGAACCCCGTATGCTTCCTTGAAAACCCTCTGCATGGTGCTGACGCTCATCCCGTTAGCCGCCGCGATTGACGTCAGCGTGAGCGTACCCTGCAGATTGTCCGATATATAGCGATGCACCAGCGCTGCGCGGTCACTGTCCTCGGAAGATCCTTCCGGCTGCCCAATACTGGCGAAAGCATCCCGTAAAACGCCGAGGGCAAGCATTTCAAGCGACAGACGATTCAGCAAACCATCGCTGCCAAGGCATTCAAGCAGTTTGCGGGCAAACTGCACCGTATCCGCCGCAGGGCGCCAATGGTGTATCTCAAGATGACTTTCGGCGAGTTGCCGGACGGTATGATCCTGCCCGACATCCGGGCCAAGAAATTCCTCGATCCACCCCTTACTGACCGAAACATTGACCTTCTTCACCGTCTGGCCGGTCCGGATGGTGCGCCTCAGAAGCGCCGGTCTGGCGACGGACCAGATAAGCCCGCCCGCCTGCGCACCATCGGGAACGGACAGATCGAGCTCTACACCGTCGATCGCCGCCAAGGGCGCTCCCGCGAACACAATGGAAACCGAGACCTGCGGGTCGAGGCGAAGCTCCGTTACCGTATCGCTCTGCTCCACCGCATCCGTTGCATGGATGTGCAATCCGGAGCGAAAGCTCTCGATAAAAAAGCCGCCCCGCAGTACGGCCGGCGCCTCTTCTCCCGTGCTGCCAAGCATCCGGTAAAAGCTTGCATCCGCTTCAACCTGGCGGAACAGGTCTTCAAAACTGAGATCTGCATCAAGCATCGGGACAACCTACCCGTGGAGAGATAATCGGCCCTGACCAGCAGGCAAACGGGATTGACGATCCCGCAAATGATCGATCAATTGCGAATGATTGTCAATTTCAGATACCGAAAGATCATAATTTACAAGAGCTTTGGGGGATAGTTCAGACCATGGTTTACGCTCGGAAAAGCGAAGATTGCAATCGACGCGTCATGCGTGCGCTCCTGCTCGGCACTGCCATGGCGAGCGTTGTTGCCCTTTCGGACACCGCACAGGCCCAGCAAGCGGGCACCGAGCCGGTTGTTCTCGACAGCATCGTGGTCGAAGGCGATCCGGGCGTGGTCACGGAGGATACCGGCTCCTACGCAACCAGCCGCTCCACGGTCGGCTACAAGCAGCCGACGGATATCCGGGAGATCCCGCAGACCGTCAATGTCCTGACCCGGCAGCGGCTGGACGACCAGAATGTGAATACGCTGGAGGAAGCCGGTTATCTGCTGCCCAACGTCACCACGGCAACCGGCAACGGCTTCGACGGCTCGCTCTATTCCCGGGGCCACGAGGTCTTCACCTACAATGTCGATGGCGCGCCACGTCCCTTCCTGAGTCTTTACGGCACCGCGCCGGACCTTGTCTTCTTCGACCGGGTCGAGGTGCTGTCCGGCCCCTCCGGCGTATTTCAGGGATCGGGCGAGCCGGTCGGCACCGTCAATCTGGTCCGCAAGCGGCCGACCGGCCAGAATGCCGGACGGGTCACTGGCATCACCGGCACGGACGATCATTTCCGTGGCGAGGCTGACCTGCAGGCAGCCACCGGCGACAACAAGCAGTTGCGCGGCCGGATCATCGGCTACGGCTACACTAAGGGCTCCTATCTCGACATTGCCGAGCAGGAAAAAGGCGGCGGATACGGGAGCTTCGAATATGACGTGACGGACCGGCTGACGCTTTCCTTCGGCGGCATCCACGAAAGCGAGGACGCGGTCTCGATGAGCGGCCAGCCGACCTATTCGGACGGCTCCCTGCTGAATGTTCCGGTGGAAACCTTCTTCGGCGCCCCCTGGGGACAGCGCGAGATCAACACAGCCGAAGGCTTTGCCGAAGCCGAATATGCCTTCGACAATGGCGGCGTCTTCAAGGTGACGAGCCGGGTCTACAACCGGGATACCGACATAAAGAACGCCCTGGCCTCGACCTCGGTCGACCCGACCACCGGCAATTTCGACATGTTCGTCTTTGCCCGCCGGTACGACGAGGTGTCCTCCTATGTCGATGCGAACTATTCCGCCCCGTTCAGCTTCTTCGGCCGGCGCAGCGAGTTTTCCGTCGGCACGGACTACCGGCGCTCCGAGCAGGACATGAAGCAGAATTTCGACTTCTCGCTGGGCACGCAGAACATCAATACGTTCAGTCCCTATAGCCTGGTTGAGCCCGACATCACCTATCCGGGTGTCGGCCCCGGCTTCCGGCTGAACACCGAGACCGAGAACAACGAATATGGCGGCTACGGCTATACCCGCCTGCAGGTCTATGACGGCCTCAACCTGACGCTTGGCGGCCGCTATGCGAGCTACGACAGCGACACGCTGGATACCGGTCGGTCCATCAAGACCAGCATCTCCGAGAACGAGTTCGTGCCGATGGTCGGCCTGAGCTACGACATCCTGCCGGAAGCGACGGTCTATACGAGCTATTCGGAAATCTTCCAGCCGCAGAGCGAACAGAGAGCCGACGGCTCCCAGCTTGAGCCGGTGCGCGGGCGCCAGGTCGAGATCGGCACGAAAGTCTCGCTGTTCGACGGCTTCCTGAACGGCCAGGCCTCCGTCTACTGGCTACAGGACGAGAACCGGGCGGTCAGCGACCCGAACAATGCGGGCTCTTTCATCGCCTCCCAGGAAGAAGACACGCACGGCTTCGAGCTGTCCATTGCCGGCAGCCCCTATCCGGGCTTTGAGCTGAGTGCCGGATACAGCTATGTCGACACGGATCTCGAAACCGACCCGACACCGGCCCATAGCGGCGTGGTCTGGGGCCGCTATACCTTCCTCGATGGCGCGCTGGAGAATCTCTATATCGGCGCCGGGGTACAGGCCGTCGGTGAATTCGAGGCCGTCAGCAACGGCGTCAAGATCGATGCGCCAGGCTATGCGGTCGTGAATGCGGCCGCCGGCTACCCCATCAACGAGAACTTTGAAGTCGGCCTGTTCGTTAAAAATCTGCTGGATAACGAGTATGTTGAGCGTGTTAATACGACAGAGCGCGGCGTCTTTTACGGCGACCCGCTGACCGCAACGCTCAGGCTTACAGGCAGATTTTAAGGGCATTGGATGCCGGGAAAAATACGCTCCCTTTTGGGGACACTGATTATCGCGGCGGCTCTCTTGGTCGGTGCCGCCGCCCCGGCGGATGCCATACGGATATACGATCTCAAGGGACGACTGGTCATACTGGACAAACCGGTCGGGAAAGTCCTGCTTGGAAAGGGGCGTTTTCTCACGGCCCTCGCTCTGCTGACCAAGGACCCGGTCTCCCGCGTTGCCGGCATGTTCCCGGATTTCGAGACCCTGGACCCGGACGGATTTGCACGCTTCGCCGAGGCATACCCCGCCCTGACAGACATTCCGACCTTTGGCGCTCCCGGCGCCGGGAGCCTCACTCTGGAAAGCGCCTTGGCTCTTAAACCCGATGCAGCGATCCTCGGCCTTGGCGGGCATGGCCTGAACGCCTCGTCGGAGCAGGCGATTGAAGTGCTTACAGCCGCCGGCGTGCCAGTCATCTTCATCGATTTCCGCAACAACCCGATCGTCAACACCCAGCACAGCATGCGCGTTCTGGGTCAGGTCTTCGGCTTGCAGGCGGAAGCGGAAGATTTTGTAAAATTCTACAGCAGAGAAGTCTCCAGAGTGACCGACCGGATGATCCTCTATTCCGGCCCGCGACCGACCGTCTTCCTGGACATCAAGGCCGGCTTGACCGGTGAATGCTGTTTCACCGTCGCCAGCGGCATGCTTTCCACCCTGATCGACGTGGCCGGCGGACGTAACATCGCGAAATCGGCTCTGCCAGATATAGCGGGCCCGCTGAAGCCTGAATTCATCATCGCCAACAATCCCGATGTCTATATCGGCACCGCCGTTGGCTCCCGCAGCCGGGGCTGGACGCCAGGCGGGCCGATTGTGCTCGGAGCCGGGATTGACGCGGTTCTGGCCCGCCGCTCCCTGATCAGCGCGACGCTGCGCAGGGATATCGCCGCACTGGGCGCCATCGACACCGGCAGGACCTACGGCATCTGGCACCATTTCACCAATTCGCCGATGAACGTCTATGCCCTGCAAAAATTCGCAACCTGGCTACATCCGGAACTGTTTGCGGACCTCGACCCGGAGAAAACCAAAGCCGCACTGATGAGCCGCCTGCTGCCGGTGCGGATGGACGGCGTCTACGCCATCGGCTCCCTGCCCTTCACAGCAAACAACTCAGAACAAAATCAATAACCTGGAGAGAATGATGCATTCCGCCCACGCCACCATCACCTCGGAGAAAGCCGGCCGTTATCTGGTCCAGCTCTGCAAGCATTTCGCCCACAAGATCCCGGCCACCTGGGACGAAACGGAGGGCGAGGAAACCAAAGGGCATGCCGATTTCGGGATCGGCACCTGCGAGATGACGGCGAAGGACGGCGCACTTCTGCTTGCCTGCAACGCGCCCGACGCGGAAGGCCTCGGCAAGGTGAAATATGTGGTGGAAGACCACGTGGTCCGGTTTGCCTGGAAGGAAGAGCTGAAGGTCGACTGGCAGGACGGCCCCGCCGCCACAGCCTGAATGAACGGTCTGAACCGGCCTCAGGTCAGCTCTTTCACGCCGCCCGGTGTCTCGATTTCCGCCCGGTAGCGGAAGTTTGGTCCCTGGAGGATCGCGGGCGGCGTGCCGATGGAGAGATCGCGATACAGTGCCCCGATGGCGGACGGGTCCGGATGCTCGAGGGTGAACGACCGAAGCCGCGCCCCCAGATCGGGAATCTCCGCCATCGATGTTGGATCGCCCCGGTGATCGATCAGAGAGGGCAGCACACCGTCGCGCGGCAGCGATCCATCCACTGGAATGGAGAAGGCAAAAGCCGGATCGGCGAACGGCAGCGGGACCACATCCCCGAAGACCGCGCCATGCGCCGCGACAACGGCATCAATCCCCTCCACCGCGGCAACCCACCCGCGCAACCGCCGCCCGTCCCTCCAGTCCGCCCGGACCTTCTCCTGATCATCCAGCCCGAACCACCGCGCCCGCTCCGGCGCAACCCCGCGCGGATCGAGCGCCACGATCTCGAGATAGACATTCCCGCCAAGCTGAAGCCGGTGATTGTGCGTGCCCATATAGCTGTGGCGCGTCCCGAACGGCACATCGAGACCAAGACACGCCCGGACATGCGCCGCCCCTTCGGCCAGTGTCGGGGCGATGAGTGTGATGTGGTCGAGCTTCAGCATCGACGAAGAACTCCAGTGCGGTCAGGAGAAGCCATAAAACCCTATCGGCCGGGAAAATCAAAGGCACCTTGGATGGGAAACACCCAATTACAAAATTGTTTAAATGATACCGGGATACATAATAAAGATTTGCTAATTTTGATTGCCAAGCGAGCTTCCACTTCAACCAGAAAACAGCGCAAAACAGGAGCTGGCCGTCATGATCTTTTCATCAGACTGAGACGACTTCATTTCCTTTAAAAACAGACAAAAATTAACAAGCCCTCTTTTCAGAACGTGACAGCTTCCAGCGTTTTACAGACTCGCGCGCTTACCGGCGCGGCACATCGACAGACGCATTGATAAAATCATTAAAACATCTTAAAGTTGCATACATGGAGTCTCGCCAGCCACTCGCGATGTAAGTTAGCCACGCCTCCAAGTGGTCTGAATGGAAGAAAATCGAGGGACCACTTATGAAGACATTTATCTCCGCCGTTTCGATGGTTGCGTTTGCTTTTACCGCTCAGGCCGAGGTCTGGTGCGACGCAACACCGCCCAGCCCCTACAATACCGCCACGGGGCTGATGCCAACCGAAGGGACGATCGGGGGCACTTCCGGAACGACGTGCGAAGAGCTTGAGTTATTGCTCGAAAAGCCAAGCGCCACTCAACCATCCACCGGTAAATCAGCGCCTGAAGTGTACGAAAATCTGGTCAGCCAGTTCTTCATCAATATGTGCCATCGCCGTCTGGCCCCCATCGAGAATGGCAAACCGACCGGCACCGGCTGGTATCGCGACAAGTATGTGCGCCAACTGGGTCCGGATATGGCAACCGGCGTAACATTCGGCACATCGGGCTCAGGCATCTGGCAAACATCACAGAGCGGATTTCATTCACCTGCCGTGATTTGGTACAACCAGATCGCCTTTGACTGGATTTCCGAATACCGGACCGGGGATGACGGCGGATATACGCCCCCCGCTGCCCCGATGCCAGACGGCGCCATCATCGTAAAAGAAATGTATTCCGCGCCTGCCACCGTGTGCCAGGACCGCGATCCGATGACGCTTTACCCGACCAGCGGCATTGCTTTCATGGTGCGCGAGGCAGAGGCAACGCAGGACGGATGGTATTGGGGTTATTACGGTCTGGCGCTTGGCAAGACCAAGGCCGATGCGCAAAACAATTTCGCGACGCAAAACACGGAATACGCCCCGAACCCCGACACGACGAACACCTCCGCCAATGATTGGCCGCCGCTTTACTGGGGAGCGCCATCAATGGGCTTTGGGCAATATTGCCTGAACTGCCACGCGTCCGCCGTCGACAACTCGACCTTCTCATCCATGAACAATCTCCAGGTCGGCACGGGCGAACCACACAGTTATTTGACCAATTCCTGGTTCGACAAGCAGGTACTCAGTGACCCGGTCGCCGTAACGCCTTCACTTGCAACCGGTCCGTCCGATGGCGCCGATATCACGAACGGGCACAAACTGCGCGCCCTGCAATCCGCGATCGATGCATCGCAACCTGTCGCGGCGCCCCCGGTCAAAGGCCTGATCGAGACCTATTTGTACGACAAAACCCCGGTTCCGACGAACGCGGACAATGTCAGCATGATCAGCGCGACCTATGACACGGCGACGGCCGCAGCCGGGGAGCTTACGGACTCCAGCGAATATCTGACGTCGGATCAATGTGCAGGTTGTCATGACGCGGGCGGCACAGGGATGCAGTTCGACATGACCCAGCCGCTGACCGTGGCCGAGCATACACGGTTAAAAGAGAACGCCGGAGGAGACGCATCAGTACCCTATCTCTACAATTTCTCGCCTTATGCCACCTGGCGCACCTCACCGATGGGATTGGCCGGGCGCGATCCGATTTTTTACGCGCAACTGGCTTCCGAAACGAAAACCTTCCACCCTGGCACCTATGACAATGGCGCCAAAAGCGTACCCAGTTTCGTTGAAAATACCTGTTTGGGCTGCCACGGAATTTCAGGCCAGCGCCAGTTCCAGATCGACACCTACGATGCGTCGACAAATACCTGCAAGGAGTTCACACGCGACGACGTAAACGTCATCCCAACGACATTCGATGATCTGGATGCGCGGCACGCGGCACTCGCCAGGGACGGCATCAACTGCACAGCCTGTCACCGGATGGATTTCTCCGGCGCAACGGTTGCCAGCAATACCCCGGGCACGAATGGCGTTGAGGTAACGCCCGCTCCGCGCGACGCATGTGTGGAGCAACGTCAGGAAATATTCAGCCAGAACGGCGCGGGTAAACCGGCAAACACCAACTTTGCCGCCACCTTCACCGGCAGCTTCAAGGTTGGTCCGGCCACGGACATCAACGGTCCGTTTGGCGGCCCAACCGATCCTGCCGGACCGATCAAGACCGTGCCGATGCAGAACGCTCTAGGCATCACCCCGAAATATCACGAGGGGTTCAAGGATTCCGCCGTCTGCGGCTCTTGCCACACGGTGCATTTGCCGGTGCTGGGCAAGACTGACCCAACCAGCCCGGACATGAATATTCTTGGCTATGTCTACGAACAGACGACCTATCCGGAATGGGCCTTCAGCGCCTATCGCTCCGGCAAGTTGCTGGGTGTGGACCTGCTGGGGAAACCGGACGAAGGCAGCAAGTCAGAGGAATGCCA
The DNA here is from genome assembly GCF_963974195.1 of uncultured Nisaea sp. Lineage (NCBI taxonomy): Bacteria > Pseudomonadati > Pseudomonadota > Alphaproteobacteria > Rhodospirillales > Thalassobaculaceae > Nisaea > uncultured Nisaea sp. Next base: position 28,405 of record NZ_CAXBDC010000022.1, on the reverse strand, counting down.
AGGCTGCCATCTGCCAAGCAAAACACCGAGCGGCCAGGATTTTGTGAGTAAAATTGCCGGGATCCAGGAGCGCACGAATTTCCCGGTCACCGATTACGCGGAATCAGCAGCCTCGATCGACCTGCCCTATCGCACGGGTTTTGCCAAGCATTCCCTGGTCGGCCTCAACCTCTTCCTTGTCGAGATGGCCAATCAGTTCCCGAGCGTGCTTGGTATACCCGCGTCAAGCCCAATGCTCGTAAGCCATGGTCTGGACCCGGCCGGCCTGACCAAGCTTGCGATGCTCGACAATGCGAGAAACGCAACGGCGACGGTCAGCGTCACGAAAAGTACGGCCCCGCCGAACAATCCGAAGACAGGCAAGCCCTATGGTAATGCCTATGACGTGACGGTAGCGAACCAGACCGGACACAAATTTCCTTCCGGTGTCGGGTTCCGTCGCGCCTTTATCGAGTTCACCGCATATGACGCCAGCGACACCGTGCTGTGGCAGTCGGGGGCCGTGAATCCGGCCGGGCAAATCGTGAATACGGGCGACACGTCACGAGATCCGATCACGGGCGAAATCTGGTGGACCAAGCAATGTGCCCGCCCCGCCAACTGGACCGACCGGCCGCATCAGCCGCATTATCAGCTGATCACGGCGCAGGATCAGGCCCAGATCTACCAGGAGCTGGCCAGTACGCCGCCCGCGAATGCAACCCCGTCACAATGCGGCCATGCCGCGACGCCTGAAGGCGTGCTGACAACCAGCTTCCTGTCGATCTGTGCCGAGGTTAAAGACAACCGGCTGTACCCGTCCGGCTTTCTACCACTGGCACACCGGAAGGAAATCGCGAAGGCCCTGGGCGCGCAAGAGGACCTGGCGGAAGATACAACGGCGCTGGGAGTGGGTAGTGACCCCGACTACAATACCGAAGGCCCGAACAAGGTAAAAGGTGAAGACAGCCTGACCTATGCCTTTGACCTGCCCGGCGCGACTGTCGCCAAAGTCACGGCACGCCTGCTGTATCAAGCGACACCGCCCTATTATTTGCAGGATCGCTTCTGCACCGGAGAGGGCAGCAAGGACACGGACCGGCTGTTGTATCTGGCGGAAAATCTGGTGAGTGACAAGACGCCGGAGATCAAGGACTGGGTCCTTCAGGTCGGCGCCACCGCACTACATCAGGAAGCGCAGTAAGCCATGGCGATCCTGTGCTGCAACAGTTGGCGAAAGGCCTATTTTGAAAAGTTCGGTTTTCCCGACACCGCCGCCGTGCCAACTGACGACGCAGATGCCTACCGGCTAAACCCGGACCATCATTGGCTGTTCAACAAACTGCATCTGGCAGAACTCCAGGGATTGCGGGCCGGCCCATTCGGGGTTCTGCCAACGCTGGAGCCGCTTTTCGCCAAGCCGATCTACAATCTCTCCGGCATGTCCGTGGGCGCGCGCAAGTTTGAGACAATCGATGAGTTTGAAAGCACGCTGCGCCCCGGCATGATGTGGTGCGAATTCCTGGAAGGGCCGCACTACAGTGTCGACTGCATCGCCGTTCAAGGAGAGATGCCCTGGATCTGCATCACCAGGGGATATCCGCTGGCCAAGGGCACCTGGGATTACTGGCACGTCAATATGCCCGCCGCGCCCGAGGTCGAAGCCCATCTGCGGGACTTCATCGCCCGGCATCTGGGTGATTATACCGGAGCGCTCAATTTCGAAGTTATCGGCACCAAGATCATCGAGGCGCATCCCCGGATCGCCGTGCAATGGGTAGACCTTTATGGCGATGGCTTCGTGCGGGCACTACACCATCTGCACGAGACGGGCCGCTGGGAATACGAGCCCGAGGACCCGAGCGGCTATAGCGTCGTGGCATTTGCCCCACCCGCCTATTACCCGCCGCCAGCGCCAGAGCTATGGGAGCAATGGAACGCAACCGAGGGCGTCACCTATATGCAGCTCCCCTCCTACGCGCCGGACGGCACCTTCAAGACCCTCGGCATGCCGGAAGGTGGAATGCGCCTCATCGTGATCAACACCCGCACCCTCGAGCCCGCCATGGCGCTGCGGGAAGATCTGGTCGCGCACTATCTTGGCTCAGAAGAAACGCCCCTGAGCCTTACGGCTTGAGAGAGGGCTGGCGGGGGAGAGCAATTTCGCCCCAGCCGGCCAGTTCCGGCCTGCGCTTTTACTTCTTGTCGAGACCGGGCATTAGGCCCTCACGATAGACCTCCAGGCCAAGCTGAAATCGGGATCATGATGTCTCGCGCTTCATCATATGCCTCTGCTCCTCTCGAGAAGATCTCCTAGATCGGCTTTGCGATCGCGAGAATGGCAATGATCAGCATGGCAAGCACAAGACCAGCGCCGGCGCCGGTCATCCCTTCCGCCAGCGTTCCGTCCCGCGCGGATCGCCGTAACCGTCCCGACTGCAGGCCATGAAAGGCCGACACGGCGACGACGACGGCGAGCTTGACCGTCAACCAGGTTGACGGAAACCATTCCGCCCATACCGCCAGGGTAATCCCGAATATCCAGGCCAGCAGCAAAGCCGGTGTCACGACCTGACGGTCGAACCGGGCCAGGGCCGTGAGTGTTCCGGCCTGCTGATCCTGCGGTGAACGCGACACGGCAGCCACCATACGATCCAGCGCCAGCATGCCGCCGACAAGGAACACCACCGCGGTGACATGCGCGGCCACGAGAAACGGATAAAACGCCATCATCTCTACCTGCTCTGTGCGCCGCTGAATGCCCCTGCCCTGCGCCGGAGCCAGGAAATGTTGAAATATCCGGCGAATGGCAGGAAGGCGACGAGGAACAGCCGGGCCGTGTCGCGCTTGCTCCATCCGCCGCCCGACGCGGTTTGCAGCGCGGTCCAGATATAGGCCAGAAAGGCAAGACCATGCACGGGGCCGAGGATCCGGGTCCCGAGCGGCCAGTCGTACAGATGCTTCGCAGGCACGGCGACACATACCAGAACAACCAGTGTCGTCGCCTCGATGATCGACAGAAGCTCCAGCCGTTTCAGCTGGTCCTGCTCAAGCGTGTCGGTCGAGCGCGGGGGCATTGGCTGGTCAGTCATCGACGCCCCTCCGGAAGCCGGAGGCTGGAACAGGTTGCCGGAGATCTTTCCGCGCTTTCGATAAAAGCCGGGGCAACGGGAGTAAACGACAAGGGCATGGATCACGTTTCCGGTTGTGTTTCGTCCGGTGCGGGCGCGGCCCGGTATCGCCGGACCAGGGCATCGACGGCATGGGCCGCGCGCGCATCCGCACTCTTGTCACGGATGAAACGGCTCGAAGCATGATGGCTGAGGTAAATCCCGCAGAGCTCCCAGATGAATTGCTCCACATCGGTATCGGCCGACAGATGTCCCGCCGCCACCGCCTCGCGCACGAGCCGGCCCAGCACTGCCCGCCATTCCGCTTCGAGCTGCAGGGCGTGATCGCGCACGTCGCTTTCGATATCGTCCAGCTCGAACAATGCCGCCGCCACGGGACAGCCGCCGCTGAGCCCGGCCCGGCGCGACCAGCCGAACCACAACCCGGCAAGGGCCAGCAGACGCGGCAAACCGGCAGGTGCCTGCATCGCGGGCTTAAGCACCACGCGCTCGGCCGCCCGTACGGTTTCGTCGAGCAGATCGATCTGCAGCTGCTCCTTCGAGCGAAAATGCGCAAAAAGCCCGCTTTTCGACAAACCCGACACCTCGGCAAGCCGCCCGATCGTCACGCCGGAAAGACCGAGCGCACTGACCTGATCGATCCCGGCTTTCAGCAATTTCTGTTTAGTTTCATGTCTCTTCATGAAAAATAAATACGAACGGTCGTTCTTTTTTTCAAGAAGATTCGACAGGACCAACTTTGCAGGCAGACACCTGTGCAAGCGGCACGTTGAACAGCACACCGGGGACAGACTCCCCGGAGATACGTCTCGGCAGGCCCGCGTCGGGCGATTAATGCGAGGCGGCTGAGTTTCAGCGGGTCAGCGGACGGAGCGCATCCTGACTTGGCGCGCTGTCGGCGACGGACGCGATGGCGTCATAGGCATCCGACCAGGCGGCAAGTGCCGGATAACTCTCCCGCCAGTCCGTCACCAGTTCGTAGAACTGCATCATGCCGAGCGCCGCCACGACGCAGAGCGCATCGAAACTGATCGGCGGGGCGCCAGCGGAGGCTTTCCCCGCGGGCGTTTTCAATGTGTCGTTCAGATGGGCCAGACCGCGCCGGACCTGAATATCGGCCACCTCCTGCAGGAACCCGGAACGCTCCGCCTCACTGCGCCGCATCTCGCGCGACCAGACCGTGACCACATCGAGAAAAGCAAGCGACTGCGCCTCCTCCGCGACGGCCTGCCAGTCGCCATAGGGCGCAACAGTCCGCCTGCCGGATTTTTCGTCCAGATAAGCGCAGATATGGCGCGCCTCCGAGAGCACGAGGTCACCGTCCACCAGCAGCGGAATGCGCCCCAGCGGAGAAACCGGGATAACCGGACTATCCTGCGTCCGCAACCCCACCCAATCAAGCTCCAGCGCCTCGCCCAGCCCGCTTTCGATCGCGGTAATCCGGCAGATCCGGGCATAGGGCGAATTTGGGGTGTAATAGAGCTTCATGATGGCGGTTTCCTCCCGTTTTTATTTTATGGGCGCCACCCTAGCGCAGACCGCCCCCTGTGACAGGAACAAATGAGCTGATGCGTGCGAGCGCGGCCTGACACGATGACGGTAATGCGGTCGAGTTTGAGCGTGGGGGAGTTCAGAGGCAGCTATGTGGGAAGCGGTCGTTCGTCGCGGCAACCTTGAGGATTCGATACTCATACAGCCTGCTGCGAGGCTCAGGGATTAAAGCTCTCCAACGCTAAAATCTTTGTCCCGTTCATCTATCGGTCAGCTTCGATAGCCGCTGGGCGAGGCCAGCCTCGCATTCGAGGAACGAAAGGTCTGTTGAAAAAAAGTGTCTTTGGCTTGAGGCGCGGAACATCGCAGATCGGCTCCCAATCGCTCATTAACGTCTGAAAGAAGCGCCCATCATATAGAACTGCTGTTTTGGGATGGGAGTATCCGTGCGTTTCCAACATCTGATGGCCTGCCCGAAACGGCATGCACCCGTTCAGCTCGTCGCTACAGTCTTGTTACTGGTTATGTGTCCGAAGCCCAAAACGGGAAACCATTCACGGTGCTTTCTCCCTGGCAAGGACGTCCAGCAAGGCACGGTCGGCCTTTGTCGAGTAATAGGCGCGGTATCCGGGGAAAAAGAATGGAGGTAGCACTCTGGGAATGACCCCCATTGCCTGACCTGTACTCACAAGCTGAGCGTAGCGCTTCTTGTTAAATACATGGGTTCCTACGTAATAGGGCAAGCTAGTCCGCGTGAAGCTCCTCTTGAAATACATAATGGATTCAGCCCCGCCTCCGAGGTGAAATTTTTTGAAACCTTGCTGTTTGGCCCATTTTGCAATCTGCATTATCAAGAAATGGTTCACATATGTACGCTTCTGAAGGCGCCGGTTCGCGGCCAAAAAGTATTCCAACGTGTCACCGCTACGAAGCGTGATAGCTGCGCCCAGGACATTTCCTTGCTCTTGAACAGTAAAGAGCTCGATATGGCCTTTCATCTTTTTGAATAAACTCGCAAAGAACTCTGCTTTGAAATTCAGGTATCCGGAATTACCGCGACGACGCATGGCTTCATGATAAAGTTCAATAAATTGAGTGATGGTATCAGCGGTATAGTTTCGCTCCATGACGAACCCAAGCCTCGCAGTCTGGCGGATACCGGTCCTGATGCGCGATCGGCATCCGGCTAGTATGTCATCTTCACTCTGGGTCAGGTCTATGTAGAGGTTCTCGTTGTGATGCCTTACGTTGTCGATCAATCCTTGGCCGAAGACATTATTTTCGGCGATAGGATCAAAGCGAATGAACTCGGAGATGATGTTCGTATCCAAGGCGTACTCTGTCAGGCGTGCTCGGAAATCTCTCGTGATTTTCTCACAGGCCGCACCCGTGCCACCAACGTAGAATCCTCCGTATCCATAAGGTGTGGAAATGTCGAATTCATCCTTGAGCGTGCCCCGATCGAATGGGAGCCCCTTGAGCGACGTGCGTATGACGGGATAAACAATCGTGCCCTCTGAGCATGTGTAAACGATGCATTCCGCGTCGCCATCTCCGTTACCCTCCAACACTGAGCAATATTCAGGTAACGACGAAACCCCCATTCCATTCACACTTTGAAGAGCGGCGCTCCACTCGTCTGTATTTTTCAGGGTCAATATTTTAAAATCTGGCACGAAAATTTCTTTCACTTTGAGTGCCTGTTCGCCGGCATGCAAAGGTAGGTTGGCCCAGGGAAGAATGATCTGAGGTATTGCGATCCCGGCTCTCGAGCGCTGCTTTTTGATACCAGACTATCGTGCCTTCCCTTGCTGAAGCGAATGCTTCAAGGCGTGACGGCATGCAGTCAATGCGGGAGCGCGTCAGCACCGAAAACCCCTTCCACGAAAAATGATAATTCCTCAGTGAATTTCAGGTTAATGAGAGCATTTCTGTTCCGATCCGGGAAAGGGCTAATCTGTTTCCCGGTTCGCTTGAGCGAGATACCGTGCCACTGATAGAAGGCGTCAATTGCTTCGACGATTGCCATTGGCTTCGCTCGCAATTCCTCATATTTCAGGTCCAGGACCTGTTCGGGTGAAAACTGTGATACTTGCATGGCCTGTTCGTCAATCAGGGCACGAGCCTGGAAGACAATCTGCTCTATCGGATTCGAGGCTTTATCGAGCACCGATCGATCTCTCACATGTGTACCGTAATATGTGTTGAGATTGCCATAACGCTCAATCCGTGCATTCAACAGAGAATTGCAGATATGCCATGGGGAGCGCGTGAGATTTAATACGAGGATTGGTCCTGACCCTGCATCGATATCGGTTAAATTACTCCCGGCTAAAGGTGAATCGAAAAGCAGTGGCACTTCGAGTATATGTTCAATGATACCAAGTGTTCGTCTCAAACTGGACCAGTCTACCGGGCGGGTGACATGATGCTCATCCCCTTCAAGGGATAGCCACTTGCGCCAAAACCATCCCCATTCATGAGGCTCGAATATGCCTTCCGTATTGCCGAAGCGAGATGTGAAGGAGCTCGTGAAAACTTCCGGTGCGAGTTGTACGTGAAGCGCCGCACCGACAGCTGGCGCATTCCAGAAACGGGCCATAAGATTCGAGACATATCCGAACTGGAATGACGAGACCATGACTTGCTGCAGCAGGGTGGAGCCTGCTCGCGGAGGTGCCGCGATAAAGCAGGGTGGCCACCGCAAGTCTGACGCCGAACCGCTTAACGTGAGATCCAGATTACTCAGCGAGTCGTTGGCCTGCCGCAAGATTTCGGAGTCGAGATGCCCCATCTGATCACAAGAAGTTCTTGTGATATTGGTCTGCCGCGTCGGGGTTCAGAACCGTGTGAATCAGATGGTTCATCCCGTGGTACCGGCAGCCGCCTGGGCATTTCGACAGGTTCAGCTTGTTCGAAAGTGACAGGATATTCTCTTCAATCAGGTCAAGGTCGTCATCCATTGTTCCGACCGGAATCCTGTGCGGGCCGCAATAGACGACAGCACCATCTTCATAGAGATTGAGATTAAAGAAACCAGCTACACAGCGATCATAATTGAGGATATTCCTGTCCGCTTCCTCTGAAAGAATTTGATGCGGTCGATAATAGATCGTGAAATCGCGACTCTCGAAATCCTGCCGCGCCCTCGCAACGATCGGAGTGATATCCTCGAAGGTAAGATTATTCTTGTCGATGCGCTCCCCTACGGAACCTCGATTGAATACCGGTTTGACAGAAAAATAATCGGCTCCGATTTCGGATGCATTTCTGGCCGCCAGATGCAGATCGCCAAGATTATGGTGGTGCGTTGCATATTGGATCCCGATGGTCGGCGTGCCGTCCTTCCGCTGCTTGATGATTGAGGCAAGATTTTTCATGATTTTCGGGTAATGCTGTGGACGCACGTCGTGCATCCAGGCATGCATTTCAGTGCTGCCGGCATCTAGGCTGATCCGGAGATAGGTGAAGCAATCAAGAATCTCTTGTTCGAACCGGTCGAGCAGAAACCCGTTCGTAAACATGCCCTGTTCGATACCGAGTGCGTGGACTGAGCGGACCAACTCTCCGAACCGTGGATGGGCGGTCGGCTCACCGTTGCCTACATATCCAACGGCCTTTAGACCGCGCTCTCGTGCTTTTGTCAGCCACTCAAGCAGCAGATCGAAATCCATCATCTTCGCTTTGTCGAGCTGGTACTCATAAGCCGTGCACCAAAGGCACTTGTGGTTGCAATAGTTTCCAAGACTTAGCGTGACATGGATGGGGAATTGCTTTTCACCGCGGGCGAGCTTGTCGAGCTTGTCCCGATGATAGATGAGTTTCTCAAAGCCTAGGATGTCCATTCTGTTCATCCTCCTGGGGAAAACATACTCAGTTCTATTGTACGGTCAGCCTAGCACGAAGGCGCCGAAATCATCCATTGCTGCCGTGAAAGATATCCTGTCCGGCTTTCAGGCGGGCAATCAAAAGGTCCTGTACAACGGGGTGTATGTACCAGTCCGGCAGGCGCTTGCCTTCCAGTAGTGCCGCTCTCGCTTCGGTTCCAGAAATCGCCCGAGCATCCTTCGCTCCCTTTGCCGGACCGTACCGACCGCTTGCCAGATCGTAGGCGTATGCATCGAAAAATAGAGGTGTTATCCCAAGGTCGGGAAGGGATGCGAAGAATGCCCGAGCTGCATCAGCGGCATAAAAATCTCCGACTCCAGTATGATCCCGGCCGACGATAAAATGGGTGCATCCCATATTCTTTCGGCAGAGTGCCGTGAAGACCGCCTCTCGTGGACCAGCGTAGCGGGAATAGGTCGCGAACCCACCCAGAACGATTTTGCCGCTAGGGTAGATTCCAGTCTGAAGCAACGCCTCGTAGCTCTCGATAATCGGAGCGGAAAGGAAATCTCCCGGTTTTTTGAACCCGAGCACCGGACTGATGAGCAGTCCGTCCGCATTAGCACGTTCCAAAGCCTCGAACTGCAGGTGCGTATGTACTTGATGCGCAACATTTCTGCTGTGAAACCCGACCACCCGGTTCCAGCCTTTTTGCGCCAGAATGTCCCGGATTGTTGCTGGTTGCAGTTTATAGGGCGAGTAGAGTTCACGGGTGGCGGCAACAAGGGTTGGTTTGCCTGCAACAAAATGGCTGCCTCTTCCTTCCAGACTCCGGATTCCGGGATGGTTCCGATCTCGCGTACCGAACCAGGTCGAAGCGAGAGCATCGAGGTCGGCCTCATAGATTTCAGACACGTCGAGGATCGAATGCAGATGGTTCTGTGCGCCGCGGATTGCGACACGTTGCCCGACCGAAAGCTTTCCTGCTTGATCTGTCGACACAGGCAGAACTATTGGCAGGGGCCAGACAGTTCCGTCCAGCAGCCTGTTTTCGGACAAGACTGATCCGAGTTCTTCCTTTCCAAGGAAGCGATCGATGGGGGAGTAGGTGCCATGACAAATCTGCTCAATATCACTAAGCGCCATGGCATCCGCATGCAGGGTCGGAAGAGAGTCCTGTTCTGCCAGAGCAATCGTATCCGAATCAGCAATAGCCGAGACTAGGGTTCCGCCGTGAGGGCCGTTTGCTGCACTCTCGAAGTTTGGGGTGCTGGCAAGCGCACCAGTGTCGCTGCGGAACTGCTGGATCAGTCGGCGAATCATAGCAGCGCAGGCAACCGGATGCTCGCCGATAGCCGTTTCAGCTGCCAGCACCAGGCCGTCTGCACCATCAAGCAAAGTATTATAAATGTCGTTGATTTCAGCACGCGTGGGGACCGGGGAAACCACCATCGATTCGAGAAGATTGGTAGCTACATAAACCGGAGTGCGAACCTTCTTTGCGGTCTGGATAATTCGTTTCTGGGTAATTGGAAGGCGTTCGATCGGCACCTCGCGGGAAAGGTCACCGCGGTCAATCAGGATCGCGTCCGCCGTTCGCGCGATATCCATGCAATGGGCCAACCCACTCTGGCTTTCGATCTTTGCGATGATGTGCGCGTCATCGCCGGCAAGTTGCCTCAAAAGATCAACATCGCTCGCCGAGTTGGCAAAGGATAGAGCGAAATGCTTGATGCCCAGTTCACGCCCAATGCTAACGGCTTGACGGTCTTTGTCGGTAAGCGGTTGCAACCTAAGTGGTCTGTGAACCGAGACCCCTTTGTTGGAGCCGACGGTCCCGCCGGTAATGACGCGGGCTCGCGCGTCATGTTCGTTTAGCTCGACGATCTGAATCATCACCGCGTTGAAATCGATCATGATGAGATCGCCGACCTCGAGCAGCGATAAAGCATAAGCCGGGTAGAGGCTGAATTGGCCCGCGTCTCCAAGCATTGGCTCTGAGACGATGTGAACCTTCATGTGCTCGGCGAGTTCCACGGTCCCTGTACGCATCTTGCCTGTTCGGATTTGCGCTCCCTCGGTATCGAGGCTGATCGGTACGGCGCTATGCTCCTGAACGAATTTTACCCGGTCCGCAACCTCATCTACGGCAGTATGAGATAGATTGATTCGGAACAGATCGACACCGATCGCATCCAGTTTTCGGATAACAGAACTCTCAAACGAGGCTGGCCCAAGGGTGCAAAGGAGGTTCATATAAGACTGCTTCCAAGGTTCGTTTTTAAGGAAGATGCCGCAACAGAAATCATAACACCAGAAGACAGTGGCCTGTAATTTGCCTGATGTTCATGCGAATTTACATATGTGGTATACGCGGTGAATGCGATGGTGGTTTGTTTCAATCCTGTGGGCCGAGCTGACCGAGATAAAGGACGCACATGGTGAAGCACACAGAGTTCCCGATTCATATTGATATCGACCTGAGCACCAAGTGCAATCTGCGCTGCAGTTTTTGCCATCTCAGTTATTTTAAACCTAAGAGCTGGACCCAGATATCAGCAGGTCAGTTTAGAGCTGTTGAACCGTTGCTCCCTCACCTGAAATCAATGACGCTTTTCAGCAAGTACGAGGTGTTAACGTGTCGCGATTTTATTCCGATATTCGAGAAAATCTCTTCCTACGATATCGAAACCTATTTCTCGACAAACGGCATCCTGCTTGAGGATGACATTCTCGACGTTCTTGTTGGAAACCTGACATATCTGACCGTGTCCGTGACCGGTTTTGATCGAAAATCCTATGAACGTCATATGGGCCTGGATCGATTGGACGTCGTGCGCGAAAGATTGAAACGCCTGAATGAGAAAAAGAGAGAACGGGAAACGGATCTTCCAAAACTGCGCATCTCAACTGTCGGAATGTTAAGCACTTTGGATGATTTGCCGAAAGCCATCGATTTTGCAGACGAGTTTGAGGCGAGCGAAGGGGTGCAGGTGACCTATTTGAAGGCTCACGGTGATGACATGGTGCGTGAAATGCCTTTGAATGACCCGACGAAATTCCAGAAAGCCTGCGACGCAGCCCGGGCGCACGCAGATAGGCTCGGTGTTGCGTTCGAGCAGCAAGGCGGCACCGTGGATGAAATCGTCGAGGCGACGAAGGATTTGGGACACCGTTACTGCTCGATGCCTTGGTATAGGCTTTCCATTCAACCGGATGGCGACGTTTATCCGTGTCCCTTGACCTCTAATCCGATCGGCAATCTGAACGAGCAGTCGATTGAGAACATCTGGAACGGCGATAGCCTTGCTGCCTTTAGGGCAAAAGTGAACGTGGTCGAGAATCAAAACGAGGATTGCCGAAACTGTACTCATTGCCGACATCGGAACGTGCTCGATCCGGCCGCTAATGATTTCTCAACAGCGCAGTCCTATGTCGCTGGTATGACACGTATTGTTCCTGAATGATCGGGTTGATATTTCATCGAGGATGCAACCTTACTGAAGCAGAAAATTCAATCGCTGGAATTAAGGAATGCATTGAGCTGGCTCCTTGGCGACCCGTTGAAATTGACGTAGCCGTAACAAAGGATTGTCATCCGGTCTTACTGCATGATCTCTCTCTGGACCGTCTCTTCGGGCGTCGTCGTACGATTCTTGATGTCACTCTCAACGAGTTGGAGGAAATTGCAGGTGAATCGAAAGTCGCAACCCTGACGGGGGCGCTTGATGCGTTTCCGGATACCCAGTTTGAGCTCGATCTGCGTGACGATACCTCTATGGAACTGTTTCCGGAAAGTAACCTCTCGGTATCAGACCTTCCGGTCAATCCCGTACATTCCCTGCTTAAGGGCATCGAGCCTATAATACAGAACGATGCGGGGAAACGCCTTCGGCTTATAGTAGGTCAACCAAGCACATATAGGCGCCTCAAGAGACTGTTTCCAAACGTGCCTCTCAGTCTTGCTGAGCGAAGTTGCCGAGCATTTCTCACTGAATTGACCAAGGACGCTTATGCGCCGGCTCCTGTAGAGGGGCTTGATCGTCTATATGTTCGCTATCGGACGGCATCCCCTGAACTGACGGAGCGACTACATAGAAGAGGGTTCTCTGTCTGCCTGACGGCGTCGTTTCCTTATAGAAGTCTGGAGAATTCGCGCCAGGTCGCAAAGCGTGCGATTTCATCATCTGTTGACTACGTCACAGTCAGTCCTGTTGACATGAATTTAGTAGATCTTTTGGAGAGCAGTTAGTGAAGAAGAGCTTTCCTGCGCCTGCAGAGCCGCTTTCTGAAGCGCTGTAACCTCAATCCCGCAAGGCTCCTCCTTTTTGAGTAGAGCCCGTCACCCGAGAGGAGACGGATTATATAAAATGCAGCCGCTTCAGCGAAGAGCAGATCATTTCGATTTTGAAGGAGCAGGTGGCTGGCCAGAGGACGGCGGATGTGTGCCGCCGTCGGGGGATCAGTGACACGACGTTCTACAAGTAGAAAGCCAAGTATGGAGGCCTTGAGGTATTCGACGCAAAGCCGCTGATGGACATCCAAGACGAGAACGCGCGCCTTAAGAAGTTGCAGGCTGAAATAATGCTCGACATCACCATGTTGAAGGATCTGCTTGCCAGCCCATCAACAACAAGTCGCCAATTGATACTCGAACCCTACCAGCAGGCAAATAAAACTGGAGACGCAGGTCAACCATCAAGAACTTAATATGCTGTTCATTTTACACCATAAAATCAATATATAACGAACATAAACATAAAAAACTAAACTAATTCTTCCTCCTTACCGGGTATATTTCGCGGTAATTGAAGATGTTTCGGATTTTAAATAAGGTTAACTTTTCTTCAGTCGCTTCCGTTCGATGGCGCTTCCATATTTAAAAATTACGAGGAATCAGTCATGCTGACCGCTGACGTCTCAACGCAGATACTCCATACTGTCGATCAAGGTTTTAGTGAGCAGCTTCAACTTAGCCAGGAGTTGGTGCGTTTCCCCTCCACACCAGGGCAGGAAGCGTTGGCACAGGCTTTGATCGCCCGTGCCGCGCAGTATTATCTTCAAACCTTGTAGCCCACCACCTGCATTAACAGCCTGCATCTCAGATAAAGGAGCACCTCGCGTGAAACAACCCGAAGACCTTTATCGTCTGGCAACGCGGCTTCCCATGAGAACACCTCCAATTACGTCTTCGGGCCTCACGCACTTGAAGCAACAGATGGACGTGCATTTCCGAAACTCGCTCGTAACTGACTCCGGCGTCAGGGCATTTGCCGCAATTGCCGCAGAACGACTCGAAGATCCAGACCTCCCGGCGAAGGCCGAGGAAGTAATCAGCGCAGGTGACGAGTCAGTTCAGGCGCGCCTTGCCTTTCTGAGCGACAGCATTTCTCTTCTGAACATAAAGATCGACCAGCCTTTTATGGAGGACGTCTTTGCCCGGATCTGCCTCGACCTAAACGAAACCGCGGCTACGAACTTCGGGAAAATCATCGCGACAGTCAGATCCGAACCGGGCACCAAAGGCATCGTCGTGATGGTCGCGGGCACTTGCTATAACGTCATCTGGCGCGAGGCCTGGGCACTCAGACGTCGGGGATTTCGGGTTTTTCTAGTCTGCCTCGATACCATCCCCGACGACCAGATTGCGTCGTATTCGGAAGCTTTCGATCGCATATTCCATGGGTGCGACAATTACGTCGCGCTCGACCTCGTCCTCAGACACCTGGAACCAGACGTCTTTCACGTACAGTGCCGGATGTGGGAATACGTGATGGGGCGCTTCGTCCTAGAACGCAAACGCAAGGCCCGCGTGATCTGTGAATTTTATGACATTACAGGGATCGTGAGCACCAGAGAGGCCTATTATACGAACTGGCTCCCCGCAGCTGTCGATCTCGAACTAGACTGCGAACGGACCATCATTCGCGAGAGTGACGGGATCGTACACCGGTTTCCAACCGAATTGATCACCGAACATTGCGAAACCTACGGTCGCGTGCCGCCACAAGCCGAAATTCAGCAATATCCCATTGCTCCCTTACTTCAAAGCAGACCTTCAACATCTCGCGGTCCGAATGAAATTCGCTGCGTCTATATCGGCGGCATTGTTCCCCGCAACGAACGTCATCCGCCGGCTTTGTATCCCAATTGGGGCGCGGCAGAAGCATGGGAAGTCCTGCTCCGGGCAGGAATCTCAGTTTCGATCTATTACACCCCCTATGGCAAGGGAGACATACCTGGATTCAAATTCCTTGAAGACCTGCAGGAGCGCTATCCGCATTTCGAGGTTAAGCCGAGCTTGCCGACGAACGAACTGGCCGCGGGCATCGCCGGATACGATTTCGGTTTGATTATTAACAATCTAGATATGACGAACAGTATGTGTCGCCCGGAGCTTTATAAAGGCGGTGTCGGAACAAAGTTTTTTAATTATCTGGAAGCTGGGTTACCGATACTGATCAACTCCGAATACAAACACGCTTCGTCGATCATTCAAAATAATGGTATTGGGCTTACGGTTTCATCGGAGGAGCTCCAGAGCCTACCGGAGCGCTTGCGAAAGGTGGACTACGCTCAGATGCGCAATAACGTCAGTCAGTTCATTACTCAAAATTTAATGGAGCATAAAATCTCCAGCCTGATTGACCTCTACGGCTTGTCCGATTGAGCATAGACATTCGTGAAGCTCAAAGCCTCAAATACGCTTTATGAACATGACAACGGCTCGATCTTTGGCAATCCGAGCTTGTCGACGCGATTGATGGCGGTTTAGCGTGGTGCCGGTTTTTCTGTGGCGCCATCCTCTGCGATCAAGTGGGATCAACAGTGGCGGGCGGAAGGTGCGCTTGAGCCTGCGCGTCAGGGGCACTTTATTCTCAGCTTGGTGTCCGCCGACAAGGATCTCGCGCTGCATGAGCTCGCCGAGCACTTGTTTGCCAAGCGCAGGGTCCGGGGCGGTCGACCAAGGGCAAAGGGTGTCGCGCATCAATCCCGCGCGGGCACAGGAGAACACGTATATACGGTAGGTTCGCCGCAGGCACTAGATCGGACGCTTCGCGAGGTGATAATTGCTGGCATCAGAAGCATCCGAGGAATCCGCCGCATACAAACCACCTCACCGATCAGTCCCGGATCATCCGACGGAGGGCTGTTGGAAATCTAGTTGGAATAACGACCTTCCTGCTCAAGGGCAGCCAGTCTCTAAACTTCGTGATTTGGGAGGACGAGTTCGCCAGGTAGATATCCGAAAGCCCAGATCAAATGACCGCTTCGGGTCGCTGCCGGGCGAATAGGCTGTCAGGCGCGACGGGGAAGCACTCGCTCGCGGCGAGCCTCCGAAGATACAGCCAACGCCTATGGATTTATCGCGCGATGTCATCCGGAGGTCACATAACAATGTAAAGACCTAACCGGGGACGAGACTGGCTGTCTCGCTCAAGGTAATAGGGGGCTGCATATGAACAGCGAGAAACGCATTGCCGGGATCGGTGCCAGTCTCGGAGCCGTCAATGGCGAACTGGACCGGGTTCGCGCGCAGGCAGATGAGTTGCTGGCATTCGGCGTCGATGTGATGGAGCTTTATGCGTCGTCACTGGGCGTGGTCGCCAACGCCAGACTATTGCCAGCACGTACCACTGAACTCCGCACGCTTTGCGAGGAGCGGCCGTTGATGCCGACCCTGCATGCACCAATCCCGATCGACTTCATGGACCGTGACAACATCACTCTGCATCGCTCCGCCGCACGGGTTTCAGTTGATCTCGCTGCCGAGATAGGCGCGCCGATTGTCGTCATCCATGCCGGACGGGCAGATCCCACCGAGTGGGCCTCGGACCCCGACAGTCTGCTCATCTTTGAGCGCGAGGAATTATCCGCCCTCGGCGATCATGCGGCAAAATCCGGCGTCCGGATCGCCCTTGAGAACATCAGCCCGAACCTGGCTGTTATTGGCGGCAAAGCCACCAGCTACTCACTCGATCCGGCAGCACTGGCACGACAGCTCGGTGCATTGCATCACCCGTCGGTGACTGGCTGCCTCGATTACAGTCACGCCACCCAGGGCGCTGGTCTGCTTGGGCTCGACCCGATCGCCGGTGCGGCAGCGATGGCGCCCTTCACCGGTCATATTCACATCAGTGAGGCATCCGGTTTACCGACAATTCCCTCGATCACCTCTCAGCCGGACTGGATGTATTTCGGTGTGGGCGATATGCACGCGCCTTTGGGAACCGGATGCATGGACCTGACAGCGCTTGCCGACGCATCACCGGTTCTGCCGGGTACGCTCGCCGTGCTGGAGCTTCAGGGTCATGCCCGCGCGATGCTGGCCGACAGCCTCTGCCATTTGCGTGCCTTCGCCGATAGGGTCAATGCCTGCTCCGTCGCGGCATGAGTCCCGCACGCCCCTGGGTGATCGCACATCGCGGTCATTCCGCCGCAGCCGCGGAGAATAGCGTCTCAGCACTGGAGCAGGCCATCGTCGCCCGCGCCGATGCGGTGGAAGCAGACGTTCGCATCTCATCCGATGGCATCGCAGTGGTCTCGCATGATGCACATCTTTCGCGGCTCGCTGGTGATAACGGTGCCGTTGCCGACCTCCCGGCCGAAGAACTTGATGCTCGCGCCAGGCGCGCCGGGGCCGAAATTCCGCGACTTGCCACTTTGATGCGGGCAGCGCGGGGGCGCATACCACTGATGCTCGACGTGAAGGAGCGGAATCCGATCGTGCTCACACATATCGCTTCCGCTGCAGTCGAAGCCGGTTTCCCGGCATCGGCGCTCATTCTCGGCCTGCGGGATGCGGCGCTGGTCCGGCCGAGCCGAACCCAACTACCGGATGCGGATATTCTGGCCCTGCATGGAGAGAGCGATCCACTCCAGTCATTCCGCGAAGCCGGCGTTACCCTTGTCCGGCTATGGGAGGCGCAGGCCGCTCCGGTAACGGTGTCCGGTCTGCGGTCCCAGGGCTGCACAGTCTGGGCGACGACCGGTGGTCCGAAGACCGGACGCGATGTCGGGGACGCAACGCCTGAATCTCTCGGTAACCTGATCGCTGCCGGTATCGGCGGTATCCTGATAAATGATCCCGATCTCGGCCGGCATGCGGTCGACAATCCCTGACGCATTTAACGCTGGGTCGGGTCGAGGCGCGTCCGCAGCCAGTCGCCGAACAGACTCATAGACAAGGTGGTGATGAAGATCACCGCACCCGGTATCACCGCCAGCCACCATGATGTCAGCAGATAATCCCGTCCCTCGCCCAGCATTTGGCCGAGAGAAGTCAGCGGCGGCTGAATGCCGAGTCCCAGAAAGCTGAGCGAGGTTTCCAGCAGGATGGTTTGGGGAAAGTTCAGCGTAAGCTGCACAATCAACGGACCGACCACGTTCGGCAAGATATGATGGGTGTAGAGCCGCCAGGGGCGTGCGCCCAACGCCCGGACCGCCACTGCATATCCCTGCTCCCGCGCCGACAGGACAAGACCTCTGGTCAGCCGGGCATAGGTCTCCCAGCCCGCCAGCCCCATGAGCGCCAGGAACAGATAGAAATTGTTGCCAAAGAATGCCAGCACGGCGAGTGCGATGATCAGGAATGGCATCGCCGCCTGCCAATCGACCAGCATCATGACGATCTCATCGACCAGGTGGCCATAATGTGCGGCAAGGACGCCGAGAACCGTACCGAGAACCGCACCGATCAAGGTTCCCAGCAGGGCAAGCGCGAAGGAAACCTGGGTTGCCACCAGCAGGCGCGACAGCAAATCGCGGCCGAGCTTGTCGGTACCGAGCACGTGCCCTTCGATCGAGAGAGACGACCAGAACGGCGGCTTCAGCCGATAGAGCAGGTTTGTGTCCTCATAGCCGTAAGGGATCAGTACCTGGGCGAATATTGCTATCAACGCGGCCAGGACGAGGAAACCAGCAGCGAACCAGACCAGTGCCGGCATCCGCCAGAATCGTTCACCGCGCGGGCCGGAAGCCCCGGATTCCACCAGAGCATCGGTTTCGGCGCTCATCGTGATTGCCCCCCGCTACCCAGCCGGATCCGGGGGTCAAGCCAGCCATAAGCGAGATCAACCAGGAAATTGGCTGTCACCATGGTGATCGCCACCAGCACCACAATGCCCTGCACGATCGCGAGATCCCGGTCGGCAACAGAACTTGTCAGCAGACGCCCGACTCCCGGCCAGGCAAACACGTTTTCCGTCACCACGGCACCACCAATCATCCCGCCCAGGCTGAAGCCGACAATCGTCACCACAGGCACGGCCGCATTGGGAAAGGCGTGCAGCCAGACCCTACGAGACAGCGACGCACCCTCGGCTTCCGCCGTCCGGATGTAGTCCCGCGACAGCACGTCGAGCATGGCGGAGCGGGTAAAGCGGGCAATCGCACCCGCAAAGGCGGTCGCAAGTGTGAATACCGGCATAACCATATGCGCCCACGTGCCGTAGCCGGAGCTGGGCAGCATGCGCAGATTCATCGCAAACAACAGGATCAGCAGGATTCCCAGAAAGAAGTTTGGCATTGAGAACCCGAACACAGCGAAGGACATGGTCAGACGGTCGATCCAGCTGTCTCGCCAGATTGCCGCCATTACGCCAAGAGGAATACCAAGTGCGAGTGCTGTAACGAACGTTGCCAGACCCAGCTCGACAGTCTTCGGAATTCGCTGCCAGATGAGATCAAGGGCTGGCTGGCTGTTGCGGAATGAAATACCGAAGTCGCCCTGGAACGCCGCTTTGAAATAGAGCAGATACTGCTCCCAGATTGGCCGGTCGAGGCCCCAAAGGGTAAGATAATACTGTCGTATTTCCTCACCTACATCATCAGGCAAAAGTTGCTCGGTAGGGTCCCCTGTGATCCGTAATACGATGAAGACAAAGCTCACCACCAGCCAGAGGGTGAAGATCGCCCGCAGCAGCTTGATCGCGATATAGCGCAGGTTCACGTCAAATTTTCCGCATGATGGCACGCCACGAAACCGCCGCCGGGAAGTGGCCGCAGGTCCGGGCGCTCCTGCCGGCATAGATCGGTGGCGAAGGGACAGCGCGGGTTCAGCGCACAACCCTGTGGAGGAAACAGCGGGCTCGGCGGCTCGCCGTGCAGGGCGACCGGCTGCACTCGTCGGCCATGCCGCGACCGTGCCGCCGGCACCGCTCCGATCAGAGCGCGGCTATAGGGATGAGCGGGTTTTGAAAACAATGCGTCACGGCTTGCGACCTCGACGAACCGGCCGAGATACATGACCGCGACCCGGTCGGCGACGTGGCGCACCACACTGAGGTCGTGGGAGATAAACAGATAGGTCAACCCGTAGGCGCTCTGCAGGTCTTGCAACAGGTTGACGACTTGAGCCTGGACAGACACGTCGAGAGCGGCGACCGGCTCGTCGCAGACCATCAACTTCGGCTCCAGTACCAGCGCCCTCGCGATCACCGCCCGTTGTTGCTGCCCTCCGGACAGCTCGTGCGGGTATCTTCCCATCAAGTTACCGCCGAGCCCCACCGCCCCCAGCATATGACGCGCTCTCTCCAGTCGTTCCGAGGGCGCACCCATGCGGTGGATCTCAAGCCCCTCGGCCACTTGCCGGTCGATGGTCAGACGAGGATCGAGAGCTCCTCGGCTATCCTGGAAGACTAATTGCAGATCCTGGCGCCGGGCGCGCCAGCGGGCCGCATTGGCGCGCGACAGATCCTCGCCCTCGAACGCGATGACACCGGCGCTGGGCTTCAGCAGATTGAGGACCAGATTGCCAACCGTCGACTTGCCGCACCCGCTCTCCCCGACCACAGCCAGTGTTTCCCCGGCGGCAAGATCGAATGACACATCGGCCACTGCCGTCAGCATCGGTCTTGGTCCGAACAGCCGCTCACGCGGCATCGGGAACCGCTTGGCCAACCCCTGAACCTTTAGGATCGGCGCCGTCTGATGCAACGTTGCGCTCATGCTGCCACGGTATCCGTCTTTAAGACGTGATGGCAGGCAACCAGACCGTCACCTGCTGCAAGTAAGTTCGGCGGGGTGGTGCAGACCGGCGACGCCCGCGAGCAGCGCGGAGCAAAGGCACAACCCGGCGGCATCGCATGCATTGGCGGCACCGTTCCCTCGATCGGTGTCAAGCGATCGATATCGTCGTCGAGGAAAGGCAGGGAGGTCAGGAGCCCATGGGTATAGGGATGACGCGGCCGGGAAAAAAGATCTGCGGCAGGTGCCAGCTCCGCAACCCGCCCTGCATACATGACCGCCACCCGGTCGGCGACTTCTGCAACGAGGCCCAAATCGTGGGTCACGAACAGGATGCCCATGCCGATCTCCCGCTGAAGGCGAGCCAACAGATCGAGAATTTGCGCCTGAACTGTTACATCCAGTGCCGTGGTTGGCTCATCAGCGACGAGCAGGGCGGGGCCGCCGGCGATCGCCATGGCGATCATCGCGCGCTGCTGCTGTCCGCCGGAGACCTGATGGGGATAATCGGCGGCGCGACGCTTCGGCTCCGGAATACCAACCAGGTCAAGCAACTCCACCGCTCGCTTCCGTGCAACCCGGCGGCCTTCGCCGGTGCGGATCTGATAGGCCTCGGCAACCTGCCATCCGAGGGTGCGGACCGGGTTCAGGCAGGTCATCGGATTCTGGAAGATCATGCCCATACCGCGTGATCGTCTGCGCCGGTCATCCTTGTCGTCAGGGTCGATCTCGACACCCTGGAAGACCACGCTGCCGCTCTCGATCGAGACGCGACGGCCAAGCAAACCAATCACCGACAAACAGGTCAGCGTTTTGCCGCAACCGCTCTCGCCCACAAGGCCAACGGTTTCGCCTTCTTCAAGACTCAGAGAGACATTGCGCACCGGGAATACCGGTCCATCAGGAAGATCGATGCGAACCGTCAGGTCGCGGATATCAATAAGGGTACTCAATTCAGCAAAGACATCAGCCGGAGCTGCGGTGGGAAACGATTCCCGCCGCAGCGCGCAAGCCGATGTCAGTCTCCGAAGGTCAGATTGTAAGGGCGGAAGTCCATGTAGTAGAGCGCGTAGGGCTTCCAATGGACGCTCGACTTCATCGCATAGGTTTCCAGCGGATTGTAAAGCATGGTCCCCGGCGCCTCATCCATCCAGATATCGAGTGCCTCGCGATAGGCCGCTTTCCGTGCAGTCATATCGGTCTCGGACTCGATTTGGCGATGCAGCTCGTTGAAGCGAGCCGGCGCTTTCCAGGCCCGATCCGGGAACTTCTTGTTGTTCTGCACCGGGCTGAGATCACCCCATTGCGGGACAAACGAGCCCAGCGGGTCCGGCATGCGGTGGGTGTTAGACCAGGGACGGATATGCGTGCCTTCCTGGCCGGTCACCTGCGCGAAGGTTTCCACAGGCTCGACCTTCACGTTGAGGCCGACATCCTTCCACATCTGCTGCATCGCCTGAGCAGCCTCAAGGCTATTCAGATAGTAGTTCAGCGGCAGACGGTACACGATCTCCTCGCCCTTGTAGGACGATGCCTCGACCAGCGCGCGGGCCTTCTCGGGGCTGAATTCGAATCCCGGATAATCCGGCATGTACATTACGTAGGACGGCAGCTGGTGGCTGTTGGGGGTGTAGTTCTTGTCGTCCCAAAGTGCCTTGCGCAGCAGATCCCGGTCTATCGCCATGGACAGAGCTTGACGGACCTTCTTGTCCTTCATGAACGGGGCATCCTGGTAGAAAACCAGCATGTGGGTGTTATCGAGGACGATCTGCTCGACCTGAATATCATCGTAGCCCGCCAGAACCGGAACCTGGTCCGGCGGCACATTGACGATGATATCGAACTCACCGCTGACCAGACCGGCGATCCGCGCCGAGGTCTCCGGAACCACGCGATAGGTAATCGACTTGGCGGTCGGCTTACCTCCGAAATAGTCGTCATTGGCGTCCAGCTTGATGTACTCGCCATCGATGAACTCAGCCAGCTTGTACGGTCCGGTTCCGACCGGGTTGCGCTTGAAGGACTCGTTGCCCTTCAGCACATATTCGCGTGCATTGACGACCCAGCTGGCATAGCCAGCCATCCGCTGCTCAAGCATGACATCCGGTACCTTGCTGACTACGCGAACAGTGTAGCGGTCGACCTTTTCGGCATGGCTGATCGTGTCCATGAACCGCTTGCCGGTTGCGACCACCGGCTGTTCGCCGATCATCCGCCCCATCGTGAAGGTGAACACCACGTCATCGGCGGTCAATTCGTCGCCATTGTGGAACTTGACGCCCTTACGGAGCTTGAACTCAATGGTCTTGTCGTCAATCGCTGTCCAGCTCTCGGCCAGACCTGGCACCAGTTTGGAGCCACCGCCCTGACCGTCGGACAGGAAGTCACGGCGGATCAGCGAGTCGAACATCGAATAGATGAGACGGACATGGATATTCCCCATCCCGTCTGCAGGCTCAAGCGTATCGGGGATATCGTTGACGGCAACGACAAGATCGGGCCGGTCGTCTGCAATTGCGGAACCTGCCGATAGCCCAAGAGCCATCAGCCCAGCCGCAGCAAGACGGGTCAAAATTTTCATGGATCACGCTCCTGTATGACGAGAGGGCGTAAGATCCTTGGTAGGCGTTTAGTATTTATGATCGAATAAAGGTGTATTTACTGTGGTGTTGCGTCAGAGCCGCTACAGATTCATTGCGGATTAATTGCAGTGCTTCCTGTCGCCTGCAGAATTGGTTCAGAGCGATGCATCTAGTTATTTCCCGTTAATCCTAGTTCGGTATGGATATGAAAACTCGATCACGGAAGAGAAAGAAAATTGCCGCATACTGAGCACCTTCAGCTTTGTTGAATTCTCCCCTTTGTGTCTCAGCCATCCAACTCCGAAGGGTTGGGAGGCGGCATCCATTAGTTTCGCTCAGTCTGCAGCTGACAATCCCCGCTGCAGCATGGAACACCGCCCCGTCTCCCGACCCGGTGCTCCACACATCTCACATCCAGATCAAATCTTCTGAACCGTCTCGAACCCCTCGAACTGCGGATGGCCCGCATAGAGCGGTTTCCGGTCGGCGTTGCCGGCGTTGGCGTGGGCCTTGCGGAAATGCTCGGACTTGGTCCAGGCGACGAAGGCGTCGTGGTCTTTCCAGAGCGTGTGCGAGGCGTAGAGGGTGTGGTCTTCGGCTTCGGGGCCCTTGAGCAGGCGGAATTCGACGAAGCCGGGCACCTGGTCGAGCTGGGAATCCCGGGTCTTCCAGACGGTCTCGAAATCCTCTTCGGAGCCCTTGGTGACCTTGAAGCGGTTCATGGCGATATACATTCACTCTCTCCTGGTTTTTTTAAACGTATCGGGTTTCTAAAGGTCCAGTGCTTCTAAAGCTCCGGGTTGGCATGCGCGTCCGGGCTGTAGACGGGGAGGATGCGCGGCGCATGGCCGTCCTCCCGTTCGACGGCGATTTCGGTTTCATAGATGGCACTCAGCCGGTCGGCTGTGAAGACCTCGGCGCCCGTGCCCTCCGCGACCATGCGTCCGTCATGCATCAGCGCCACCCGGTCGGCGAAGGCTGCGGCGAGGTTCAGGTCGTGCAGCACCACCAGCACCCCCGCCCCCTCGCGGGCCGCCCGGCGGGCAATGCGCATGGTGGTGATCTGGTGGGCGATGTCGAGGCTCGATGTCGGCTCGTCCAGCATCAGATAGCCAGTCTCGGGGTTATCCGAGGCGGCGAGCTGCACCAGCACCCGCGCCAGATGGGCCCGGTGGCGCTGGCCGCCGGACAGGATCTGGCAATTGTCGCCGATCCGGTCGGCGAGGCCGACGGAATGCAGTTTCCTGGCGATCAGCGCGTCGGCCCGTTCCGGCGGGACGTCGCGCGGGATGGAGAGGCTCAACAGCTCGCCAACGCTGAACCCGGCGGAGAGCGATGGCGATTGCTCGAGCACCGCGCGGCGGCGTGCCAGCTCCGCCGGCGGCAGGCCGGTGATGATGGCGCCTTCGATGAAAACCTGGCCCCGCTCGGGCTGAAAGTCTCCGGCCATGGCGGCAAGCAGGGTCGACTTGCCGGCCCCGTTCGGGCCGCACAGGGCGACCAGCTCGCCCGGCCGCACCCGCAGGCTGACATCACGCAGGACGGTCGTTTTGCCGAAGCTGACGGTAATTCCCTGGGCTTCAAGCACCCCCGCCTCCCTTTCTCATCCGGCGCATCAGCAGCCAGAGGAAGAACGGGCCGCCGATCATGCTGGTCGCCAGCCCGATGGGCGGCTCGCTGGGCGGGATCGCCAGCCGGACCATCAAGTCCGCGCCGAGGATGAGGGCGCCGCCGATCAGGGCGGCTGCCGGAAGCACATGCCGATGGGCCGGGCCGACGATCAGCCGGGCCATGTGCGGCGCTACCAGACCGATGAAGCCGATCGGCCCCGCCGCCGCCGTGACGGCACCGACGGCGAGCGCGGTCAGCAGCGCGATGCTCAATATCGACCCCGGCGTGAAACGCCGCGCGCTCACCAAGCTGGAACAGGTCGAGGGTCCGCCCCATGCAGGCCAGCAACAGTCCGGACAGCACGGCGACCACCGAGGTCACCGTCACCGTCATCCAGTTGCCCGAGGCGATGGAGCCCATCGACCAGAAGGTCAGGTCCCGAAGCTGCTGATCGTTGCTGATGAAGACCATGGCGCCGATCAGCGCCCCGGCGATGGCGTTCACCGCCACCCCGGCAAGAATCAGCATGGCGATATTGGTGCCGCCGCCCCGGCTGGAGAAGGAGAAGACGAACCCGGTGACGATGATGCTGCCGATAAAGGCGCCAAGCGGCAGGGCATAGGGCCGCACGAAGGCCGGCAGGTCGCCGACGAAGAAATTGCCGAGAACGATGACACCGACGGCGCCGACCGCCGCTCCTGCGGTCACACCGATCAGGCCCGGATCGGCCAATGGGTTGCGCAGCACGCCCTGCAAGGCGCAACCGGACAGCGCGAGGCCAATGCCGACGGCAAGGCCGAGCACCATCCGGGGCATCCGGATCTGCAGCAGGATTGCCGTCGGGCCGCGCTCGCCCTCACCGATCAGGACGGAAAACAGATCGGACGGCCCGAGCCGCACCGGCCCCAGAGCGACTTCGGCAAAAGCCACAAGCACAACCAGCGCCACAAGGGCGCTGAAAAGCGGCCGGCGTCCAAGAACGCTCGCCGCCCGTCTCTGCAGGGCCGTCGTCACAGCCACCCGTCAGCCGTCCTTCTGCTGCAATGCCGTCGCCAGCTCCCGGACTGCTTGCGGCAGACGCGGGCCAAAGCTGAACAGCAAGATACCTTCCATGGCAACATAGCGCCGGTTCTTGCCGGCCGGCGTGAGCTGGAACTCCGGACGCGAGAGCATGACGTCGATATTGCCCATCCGGTTCACCGTCTGGCTCATCATCAACAACACATCCGGCGCGGCGGTGATGATCGCCTCCTGGGACATCGGTTTGTAGCCCTCGAAGCCCGAGGCCGCGTTCACGCCCCCGGCCAGCGCGATGATGGCATCCGCGGATGTCTCCGTCCCGCCGACAAGCAGCGCCCCGTCAGCCGTATTCAGAACGAAAATGACGCGCGGACGCTCCTTGTTTGCGTTCGCGATTTCGAGGGAAGCCTTCATTTCGTCCGCGAGCTTGAGCGCGAGCGCTTCCGCCTCTTCCGGCATTTCCAGAACCTTGCCGACGAAGCGGATCTTCTCCTGTACCCCGGCGACGGAATCGCCTTTCGGGGCCAGCTCGACCCGCAGACCGGCAGACCGGAGCTGCTCGAGCGCGGGGGGCGGCCCTGCATCATGCGCGGCAATCAGCAGATCGGGCTGCAGCGAGAGAATGCCCTCGGCCGCCAGTCTCCGGATATAGCCGATCTGCGCTTTTTCGGACGCATCAGCCGGGAAATTCGACGTGCTGTCGAGCCCGATCACCCGGTCTCCGGCACCCAACTGATAGATGATCTCGGTAATGTCCCCACCGGCGGAGACGATACGCTGCGGTCCAGCCGCGCGTGCGTCGCCGGATGCAAGCAGAGCGACAGTGAGCAGTATTGCCGTCAGAAATCTCATGCCGCCACTCCTTCGGCAAAGCCATTGATCAGCGAGAGCCAGGCTTCCGGCTCCTCCTCGCCTCCTCCCCGGACCGGGAAGAACTGGCAGATCACCGTGCCGTCGGCCGCGAAGCAGTCGAGCGAGGTGATGTTCAGGCCCTTTTCGGTCGAGGTCTTGCAGACCGCGTAGCAGGCGTCGATCGCCTCGTCCTTCAGATGCAGGTTGAAGCGCGGATCGAGGATGTTCAGCCACCCGCCCGCGCGCTTGATGCGCTGGATCGGGCCGGAATGAACCTGGATGCAGCCGGGGCCGCGCACGAAGCACATGATCGGCAGCCCGCTTTCGGCAACATTGTTCAGCATGTTTTCAACGGCACTGGCCGGAACGGGATTGGCGAAATCGCTCCCCGCCAGCCGCAAGGCCTGACGGCGGCCGATGCCGAGCTCGGCCAGCATGCGGGTGAACTGGTGCCCGTTACCAAGACGACTCCAGCGGGATCGCAGATCCTCGACATCGATCTGATCGTCGGGTCGTTCGGCTTTTATTTCGTCAGGTTCCTCGTACTGGAGCGGCTCCGGCGTCAGGTTCGTGAAGTCCCGCGCCAGTGCGACGAACTTGTCCATATCGGTGCCGCCAACCGCATAGATCTTGAAGGCGGCGGCGCCTGTCTTGTCGAAGAATTGCAAAGAGTGGCGTGTGAGCTTCGGTGACGGGTCGGTGACGTAGAAACCGGTCTTCCACTGCCCAAGGAACATCCTGAGGTCGATTTCCTTGCCAAAGGCCGAGCCCATATGGGTGTTGAACCGCATGTTCTCGAAAGTCCCGGTCTTCTCGTGCACGCAGTGGTCGTTGCGTGTGAGGACCATGACGTCGCCGACCTCGGGCATGCGCTCGATAAGGCCGGCGACGTCCATGCCGGAGACCGACAATCGGCGGACACTGCCATCGTGCTCCCTCGCTTCCAGAAGAGCCGCCTCGGGCACACCGAGCTGTTCGGCTGCTGCCCGGGCACGGACAAATCCTTGCTCTTCCTTCATGCGATTGAGTTCAACCAGCAGTTCTTCCGCCGATCTGGCCGTCATTGTCGTCTCCCGTTTTTATGCGCTGGAGCTCAGCCTCAGAACTGATGAACCAGCGTGACCCGGAACGTACGGCCCTTGCCGTTGTCACCGGACAGATGCTCGCGATAGGTCTTGTCGAGAATGTTCTCGATGCCGAAGCGGAATTCGGAATCCTGCAGGACGCCTTCATCCGGCTTCCAGCTGGCAAAGAGGTTGTGCACCGTATAGCCAGGCGTCGCGGCAGTGCTGCCGGAAACCTTGTCCTGGCCCGCCGCCATGACACCGCGCCAACCGAAATCGACGTTGTATTCCGGCACCCGGCCACCGACGGTCAGAACAAGTTCGTCCGCCGGGATGGAGTTGAGGTCGGTATTGTCCTCCGTATTTTCGCCCCGGAGAGCCGAATAGGCCGCGCGGGTGAAGAAGTAGGTGGACTGGTAGGACGCCTCGAATTCAACACCGACGATTTCCGCCTTGCCGACATTGTAGTAGCTGGAGCGGGTGTTCTCACGCTCGATCAAGTCCTTGACGTCGTTGCGGAAGACCGTCGCCTTCGCCGTGAAGGCATCGTTCGGCTGCGCGATATCGCGGAAGGATGCGGCCACACCTCCTTCGACGTTGAAGGACTTTTCCGGATCGAGATTGAGGTTGCCGCTGGTCGCGTCATAGACCTCGTCCAGCACCGGCATACGCTCCGTGTAGGAGACGGAACCGAAGACACCCCAGTTCTGGTTCAGCTGATAATGCGCCGCGAGCTTCGGCGAGAAGGCCGTGTTCTCGGAACCTTCGCTGACGCTTAGGTTATCGGCCGGGGTGAGCTCGGTGTAATCGACACGCATGCCCGGGATCAGGGTCAGCTTGTCCCAGAGAACGAGCTCGTTCTGGACATAGGCGCCGTACT